>NZ_JANIHG010000061.1 GCF_024518575.1 Methanothrix sp.
GTGGAGACGTGCTGTTTGATGGAGGGAGCAGCAGGGGCACGGGCCCGGTATTCATATGGAAAGCAGGCCGAAGTCGTCTCGAAACTATTTAAGCTGAATGAGGAGAGGTGGTGTAGTTGGTGGAAAATACACCAAACAGAATCGATGTGCGTGACAATTTTGAGATGACCGCGTCACTTATGCCTGGGGCCGAGCCGCGCAGATTGTTTGGTCGTGTGCCCAAATGCCTGAACAGGCTGTCAGGAATCAGCATGCACTGGCAGACTGTTATATAAACCAACATGATGACCTGGCAGTTATAGTCGAAAAGAATTTCGAGATATGTGAAGGAGTGCTGTGTTGAATAACAAATAGCTCTGGGGTCGTATGCTATCGATTTTTGCCAGAGGTTGAATCTGCATTAATTCAGCCTATGCTATCGGATCCTCAGACTCCAATACGGCAGTGAAAGAGTTAAATCATATCAACCTATTAAGATGTATTGTTAAAGGTGAGCTGATGCGTATAGGTATGTTCTCCTGGGAGAGCCTCTATTCGGTGAAGGTCGGAGGCGTGGCACCGCATGTATCTGAGCTCTCTGAGGCTCTCGCCAGGATGGGCCACGAGGTGCATGTCTTCACAAGGCGTGGCGATTTCGATTACTATGATAAGATCAATGATGTCCACTACCAGCGTGTGGACTACGACCCCACAGGGGATATAGTCCACCAGATGGACACGATGTGCGACGCGATGGTCGATCGGTTCGAGGCTGTTCAGAAGATCTTCGGAAGGTTCGATGTGATTCACGGCCACGACTGGCATCCTGTGAATGCGATCGTGCGAATAAAAAACAGCCATTCCATTCCTCTGGTCTTCACCCTCCACAGCACCGAGTGGGGGAGAAACGGGAACAGTTATCCCCAGAGTCCGGTATCAAGAGAGATATCCCATCGCGAATGGCTCGGAGGCTACGAGTCCGCCAGGATAATAGTGACAACACAGTGCATGAAGTATGAGCTGATGATGCTTTACTCCATACCGGAGGAGAAGATCGAGATAATCCCGAACGGGATAGTGATCGGGAAGCTCAGAAGGGCTCTCGATGCTGGGCGGATCAAGGAGAGGTACGGCATACATCCGCTCGCGCCTGTGATCCTCTTCTGCGGCAGGATGTGCTACCAGAAGGGCCCGGATCTTCTTGTCAGAGCGATACCCGATGTGCTCAGGGAGAGATGGGACGCTAAGTTCGTCTTCGTCGGCGAGGGCGATATGAAAGGAGAGTGCGAGCGGCTGGCGAGAGAGCTCGGCGTCGATCACGCATGCAGGTTTCTGGGATACGTTCCGAGCTCTACCAAAGAGGATCTGATGAACGCATGCGATATCATATGCCTTCCGAGCAGGAACGAGCCGTTCGGTGTTGTCGTGTTGGAGGCCTGGGATGCAGGAAAGCCTGTGGTCGCCACGGATGCGGTCACTATAATTAAAAACTTCGAGGACGGGCTGCTGGCCTACATACAGCCGGAGTCCCTGGCATGGTGCATCAGGCGTCTGCTCAGCAATCCTGATGAGATGAGAAGGCTCTCTCTCATGGGCCGGACGAGGCTAGAGCGCGACTTCAGCTGGGATAAGATCGCAGAGATGACTGTGAGGGTCTATGAGGATGTGCTCTCTCAACAGAAGACATCCCCTTCACCCTGAAGAGGTTTGACAGAGCCGCGCTCGATCTCTGTCAAAGATCCAGATGGAGTGTGCTGCCCTCAAGCACATCTTTTTCTTCGATGCTCAGCTCTTTTGCGATCTCCGGGTTCATGATGAGATAATCTCCATCGGCTCTGACGGCTCCATTGGCTCCGGTCGAGTACGGCAGGCGGAGGGTGTAAACACCATCCACTGGCGCTGCCTCAATCGCATACTGGAACCTCCTGCCCTGGTTCGTTGTTATATTGAGGATTGCAACGACGGGCCCGCTGCTCCTTCCGGTGACGAGAGCTCCGGGAACATGCTCGAAGATCTTCACGCTCGCGGTGCTCGGGCTCTCTCCTCTGAATGTGCCAGACTCGTAAACGAGCCTCAGATTGCTCATGTTAAGACCATCGTACAGCTGGAGGCGTGCGAGCATGGTTCTCCTGAGCCGGTCCGTGAGCTCTATGCTGAGATACTTCCCTGAGGGGGTGTACCTCAGGTAGCTTGACGGATCCTCCCCGATCCATCGCGCTGTCGATGGGAGGGTGAGATACAGCATCTCCCATGTTGTTATGACATACCTCGCCCCCCGTTTATTCAGAATCCCCTCCGCATCGCTCTCGCTCTCAGACAAAAAGAACCTAGTGGAATCATACACTCCTGCCTGGAAGTTGTTCGCAATCACCGGTCGTTTCCCAAGGTAGATTATCCAGTTTCCATAGCTCCAGCTGCTCATTATGCCGTACTCCGGTTTTCTGGATGGATCGTCGTAGAAGCTGGTCGGTGGCGTCTCTTCCTTCAACCACCTCAGCGCATCCACCCAGTCCCCCTCTATATCAGGAGCATCATCCGAGATCCTGCTGAGCCTCCATATAGACGGCATGGCCATCACAACAAGAATGATAAGCGTGAGCGCCATCATCTGCCTTCTCCCCCTCCTCTCAGCAAGCGTGCAGAGCTCTGAGAAGAGGACAGCGAAGAGGATGGACATGTTCATCGCGAGGATGTAGAGGAATCTTTTCTGCCCGAATGTGAGAAGCAGGGCGATGAGTGTCCATATGATAAGAAGAACCTTCTTACGGTCGTAAATGTGTTGCCTCGCGACCAGTGCCAGAACTGCCACTGTTATGATGATGTTGAGCCCCAGAACCGATTTGAGATCCATTGTCAGAAGCGGGCTGGCCTCCTCTATTAGCCCGGACATCTCACCGCCGATGATGTAGGGAAGCCTGGCCACCAGGGTTGTGTAGAACGCAGATGCTATGCCATCTCTGAGTGCATAGACCGCAAGCAGGACGATCAGACCAGCGGCTATCATGATACCTGGAAGCGAGTACCATGGCAGCCGTTTCTGCGAGAGGATGTAAATCGCATATCCCAGAACAGATGCTCCGAACAGAGCGAATATTGCGATGGCCGAGGGGAGCATCCAGTGACTGCTCCAGAATGGGAGCACGAGCATCGAGGCGATCGCGGACGCTGCCAGGATATCCTTCGGCGGCTCTCTGCCATCCCTGAGATCCAGGGAGATCCTGGCTATAATGTAGATCAGAACCATTAGTATATACGCGGCTGAGCCCATCCATGTGTAGGCGAGGAGCGCAATCGAGATCCCGGCGGCTGCAGACCATCTCATGTCGCTGGCTGATCTCAGAAGCGATAGCACGATCAGCAATAGCAGCAGCATCTCCAGGGCATGGTGATCGACGTATCCGAACGAGTTCACAGCCACCGCGTATGAGGATATCGTGAGAAAGAACGCAGATGCCAGCCCGATACGCTCATCGAACATCTCCCTCGCAGCGAGGTAGATGATTCCAACTGTTAGGGCGCCGAGAGCAGGCGGAAGCAGCGATGCCAGCACCTCCGCGCCGTATGCGCTACCGCCGAACGATGCAAGAGCAGCCCCGAGGATATCGAAGAGCGGTGGCCAGGTTATCTCAAGCCCGTTTGGGTAATCCACATATGAATCGAACCATAGCGTGGCAGGAAAGTGATTCACTGTATAAATAATCCTGCGCATGTGGTAGTAGGAGTCTGGGCCGTAGAAGAGCACAGATCCGTCTGATAGGGCGAACCTTCCAGCATATAGCCTCAAAAGAAATGCTGAGATGATCAGAATCACCACAGTCCAGAGCCTGCGCTGCGACCTCATTAGAGACCCGCCTGTTGACGATCCAGCTCTATTTTGTGAATTGGGTCACACTATCTCCAGCAGCCTGATCTCGTATATCAGATCGACGCCTGCAAGCGGATGGTTTGCGTTCAGCACTACCTTGTCTCCTATGATATCCATGATCTCCACATTGATCACCCTACCATCATCCTCCACGATCTCGAGAGTATCACCTATCTTCAGCTCGACGTCCATGGGCAGCCTGGACCTCTCGACCTCGACCTCGAGATCCTGCCTGTAAGGACCATACCCCTTCTCAGGGGGGATCCTCACGGTCTTCACCTCTCCCGGGCTCATCCCAATGACCGCCTCCTCGAACCCGGGGAGCACCCTGCTCTCTCCCAGAACAAACTCGAAGGGATCCCCGCCCTCGGAGGTATCCACAATGACTCCTCTCTCAAGCCGCGCAGTGTAATGCACACGGACCCTGTCCCCCAGCTTAGCTCCGGCCATAAACACATCTCCATGTATCAAGATCCTGTATGCTAAGCATGTATAATATCTTGCTGCTGCATCTCAGAGTCGAACATAATTGACCGTAAAATACTTATTCAGTTATAAACAACTCGATGATGGAGGTCTGGGATGGATCAGCTGGTGGCAACAGTTGTGCCGATATTTGCGGCCGGTTTCGCAATACAGCAATTTCTTGAGATACTGGATCCGATAGTTGTGAGGCTGATAGGGGAGAGGGACAAGAAGCTGATCCTGGGGATAATCTCACTGATCGCGGGTCTTCTGATAGCCTTTGGCACAGGCCTGCGTGTACTGGCACCGCTCTGCATCTACAGCGATGTTCAGGAGGGATATTACTTCGACCTGCTCGACGCGCTGATCACGGCTTTCATAATAAGCGCCGGCACAGAGGGCATCAACTCTGTGATGAAGTTCCTGGGCTACGCGAAGGAGAGCAAGAAGGGAGATGCTGCAGCTCTGAAGGCGTGGGTGAGCAGGGATGAGGATGCCAGAGACATCATGTACAGAATGGACAGAAAAAGAGAAAGATAGAGGGAAAGATAG
>NZ_JANIHG010000027.1 GCF_024518575.1 Methanothrix sp.
GAAAGATAGAGGGAAAGATAGGCGATCAGCTCAGGGACACCCCGACGGGGATGGCGTCTATGACGACAGTCTCGCTGGGTATGTTGTCCTTAACAAAGCTGACCAGGTACCTTCCGGGATCGGTTATGTTCAGTGACATGTGGCTGTATCCGGCCGGCATGACTACACGGTTCACAGAGACCTTCGAATCAGGAGATACCTTGTACACATCAGCCATGCCTGCTGTCTTTGTGTAGGCGAGAAGCCACACGCTCGAGCCGGCAGGCGCCTTCACGTATCGCGTCAGGCTATCCGCGCCGTGGATGTAGAGATGGTTGCTCTCCGTGTAGAGAGGCGCTGATACATATGTTGTGTATGGCACCGGCGTACCGCCGATGTAGACGTAGGAGGGCGGCGATACCATCTCGAACCTTATAAACGTCCCCTCCGGAGTGTACGCCCATCCACCGACATTTCCCGAGCCCCATGCCCAGCTCTTGTCTGGCGGCAGGTTCGGCGGGGTCTTCCACTTCGATCTGAAGTAGGTGGAGCCCTTGACGTAGAAGACATAGTTATCGTATACTGAGAGGCCTGCGCCCGTTGGATCCTCGAGGAAGTTCAGTGTACCCTCATGGTACGTCTCGAGCATATCATCCGCAAGCCACGACCTGTTCTCATCTGCAGCGCTGGCAGCAGCCACGAACGCCATCAGCGCGATCACAAAACCAATTTTCATTCAGGATTCACCCCATGGTTCCCCAGATTTAGTGGGAATGGCGGAATCATTTAAAAGCATTTCTGGATATGCTAATGATTTGCCGGATGTGCACAAGAATGCGCGCGACTCCAGGGGTTCCCATGGACTCCATTTGTAGGTCTTGTATCATTGAGAGCCGCAGCGCACAATCTGTCCGGACTCCTGCAGTATCTCTTTCGTGGCCGTCGATTTAAGAGAATGGCCATTAAGCCCCGAGCTTTTTCACCTGTATCTGCTGACTATTGATTTGTCTATCCATATCTTCACGGCTCTCAGAAGCCTTGCGGGGATTGTTATGCATGTTCTCCCGTAGACTCCGACCGCCCTGCCGCAGCCTGTTGAGATCAAAGCGATCGGGTTCTCGGTGCATGCGAGTATCGAGTATCGTGCAGGGGGTCTCCTCCTGATCATCCTTTTCAGGTTCTCCGCCATGTGCTTCGCCTGCCGCTCAGCCTCGATGCCTGTCTTGGTCGCGAGCTTCTGGTCGATCTCGACCCAGGCGCAATCCCCGATCGCGAAGATATCGTCCTGGACGCGCAGATACGGGTCTGTCAGCAGCCAGCCCCTCTTCTTAGGAAGCCTGAGATTCTCAGCGAACTGTGTCGGCTTTATGCCTGTCGTCCATATGGTCATATCGCAGTCCAGAGTTGTGCCATCCGCGAATGTTATGCTGTCCCTCTGTATCTCAGAGACCTGAGTGGCTGTTAGTATGCTCACGCCCCTCTCAAAGAGCATCCTCTCCACCATCCTGGAGATCCTCTCAGGGAACTGTGGGAGTATCCGGTCCTGCATCTCCACTATGTATATGCTGGACTCCAGGGAATCGGCGAGGACTGATGCGACCTCCACGCCGGTGAGGCCGGAGCCGACGACCATTATCCTGTCCGGACTCTCGCGCTCTATGAACTCCCTGGCGTGGAGCGTCCCCTCAAATGTGTTCACAGAAAACGCATTCTCCGCGCCCTTCACGCCGTAGAAGTTCTGCTCAGCCCCCACAGCTATAACCAGAATATCGTATTCGACCCGCGATCTCTGGCATACTGCAACACCATCCTCGAGCTCAACCGCACGCTCGCTGATGTGCAGGGCGCCGGAGCGCTCGCAGAAATCGTCCAGAGGGGCGATCATATCGTCGATGCAGACCAGACCTGCGAGGTAGTCAGGGTAGAGGGCCTGGCACTCTATCTGGTGCTTCGGCTCTATGAGCGATATCTCAAAGTCCGTATTTGCCAGCAGCCTGATCAGCTCCGCTCCAGCTATTCCGCCTCCAACGATCACAAGTCTGGGGGAGCTCCGCATGGCCTCTCACTACGCACCAGCTGCGCTTAAAAATCCTTTGGCCATGCTCCCTCTTTTGATGGCAGAAACGCTCGGCCTAAAATAATCAACTCATGAGTTCGAATCTCGAATAGTGGGCCAGATGCAATCGACTTTGCTCTTTCAGAGCCATCGCTCCACTGAATCGCCAGGGATGCGTCAGGCATCACCTCCTCCCTGCGAGCATATCGATTCCTGTTATCTCTCCCAGCAGAGCGGGATTTTTCATTATCGATGTCCCGATGAGTATAGCATCAGCGCCTGCCCTCATCATTCTCATAGCATCCTCTCTCGAACCCACCCCGCTCTCGGCGACCGTGAAGAGGCCCAGATCTCTCGCGATCGGGCCGAGAGCCTCGAACCTTCTCAGATCCACCTCGAGAGTTCTGAGATCCCTGTTGTTTATTCCAACTATCAGGGCGCCGGAGTCTGCTGCTCTATCAAGCTCATCCTCATCATGAACCTCAACCAGAGGCTCCATTCCAGCTGCCCTTACATCCTCTATGAGGTCCTCGATATCTGCTATTGATGCGATCAGGAGCACCAGATCCGCCTCAGCCTCGCGGATCTGTTTTCTGTTTATGATGAAGTCCTTCCTGAGAACCGGGATGGTTGTGGAGGTTCTTGCCTCCTCCAGGGATGATATCGAGCCGAGGAAGTACGTGGGCTCTGTGAGAACTGAGATGCCGCATGCCCCCATGCTCTCATAGAACCTCGCCATCTCTCCAGCCTCGCCAGCTCTCATTGGCCTGGATATCGCCCGCGGCTTTATCTCGGCTATCACCGGTATCAGGCCCTTCTCTCTTGCAGAGATGGCGGAGCCTATGAGATCTCTGGATTCCAGGCTATCAAACGACTGTTTCACTCCAGCCATTCGCAGCTCTGTCGCGCTCAGTATTCCTTCTATGAGCGGATGCACCCTCCACCACCTCCACCCAGTTAGATATGATCTTCATCCCGCACGGTGTGAGAACCGATTCGGGATGGAACTGAAGCCCCTCTATTCTGAAAAGCCTGTGCCTTATCCCCATCACCACGCCGTCATCGCTCACCGCAGATACCTCAAGATCAGGCGCCAGGGTCTTCACCGCCAGGGAGTGGTATCGCCCCCCGATCATGGGGGACTCTATGCCCCTGAACACGCCCCGACCATCATGCATTATCCTGGATACCTTCCCATGTAAAGGCTTTGTATGGGATACGCTCCCTCCAAACGCGATGTTGATCGCCTGGTGGCCCAAACAGACGCCAAGTACCGGCACACCTGATGATCCAAAAGATCTTATTATCTCGATGCAGTTCCCCGTGTCCCTGGGGTTAGCCGGATGCCCGGGGCCTGGGGATATCACGATGCCCGCAGGGTCTATATCCCTCACCTCCCTCAGTGATATCCGGTTCGGGACGACCAGCGTCTCAGGGTGGAGCTGCGATACGTAATCCACAAGATTCCATACGAACGAGTCCTGGTTGTCCACGAAGAGAATCGTCCGGCTCAATCGATCACCCCCAGAGCCCGCTTCATCGCGCCCATCTTCCTCTCGGTCTCTGCCAGCTCCCTCTCCGGCTCTGAGTCTGCGACTATTCCAGCGCCTGCCTGTATCCTCGCGGTGCCATTCTTCAGGATGACACTCCTGATGGCTATTGCGAAGTCTGCGCTGCCGTCAGCTGAGAAGTATCCTATGCCTCCTCCGTATATTCCCCTCGACTCTCTCTCGAGATCATCGATGATCTCCATGGCTCTCATCTTCGGTGCACCTGAGAGGGTTCCTGCCGGAAATACTGCACGTGCCGCATCGAACTGGTCGCACTCCTCTCTCAGCACGCCCGAGACCGTGGTCTCTATGTGCTGTACATGAGAGTATCTCAAAACAGACATGAAGTCCTCGACCCTCACACTTCCCGCCCTGCAGACGCTCCTCACGTCGTTTCTTCCGAGATCCACGAGCATCACATGCTCAGACCTCTCCTTCTCATCATTCAGCATCGCCCTCGCCAGGGCCTCGTCCTCCTCGGGAGTTCTCCCCCTGGGACACGTCCCGGCGATCGGATTGACCCTGAGGGTTCCTGCGTATGTGTTGAAGAGGGTCTCAGGAGATGCGCCGACTATTGCGAGATCCCCGAACTCGAAGAGGTAGGTGTACGGGCTGGGATTGATCCTCCGGAGGTTTCTGTAGAGCGCTATGGTGTCCCTGCATTCGACATCCGTGGATCGGGCGAGCACCACCTGGAATATGTCGCCATCGATTATGTGCCTCTTTGCGGCCAGAACCGACTCCATGTATTCCTCGGGATCACCGGAGCGTATAACCCTCCCGCGGAGCTCAGAATCCTCGGGATACTCATCCACGCCATCGATCCTCTCGATCAGATCTGTCTTCGCCCCGGGAAGCATTGGAACGACCGCGAAGTAGACCCTTCTCATGAGATGATCGAAGATGAAGGTGCTCTCGACTATTGCGAACTGCGCATCAGGAGTCTCCGATCTCGAGACCTTCCCAAGCCGCTCATTGACCATATCATAGGCGATGTATCCGATGCCGCCCCCGAGGAAGACCTGCCTGCCGAAGAAGTTCCTCTCATCCGATCTCGGGCACGGTATTGCAGCTCTGAGAGCGTCGAACATATCGAACTCTGGAAGCAGCCGTCCTCTCATCCCCCCGTTGAGCTCCTCGATCTCCGCGCATCCTGATAGCCTCCGGCTCAGGAACTCCTCGCCGCCGTTGAATACCTCTATCTCTATCTCGCGGTTCTTCAATCGCACGACAGCGGATGGATCTGCGCCGACGAACGAGAACCTGGCCCTCTGTCCCGATTTCTCAACAGATTCCAGGAGGTATGGATACCGTCGATCTCTCAGGGAGAGGTAGAGTGAGAGCGGCGCATCCACGCTGATCTTGTCTGTTACGTCGATGAGAACTGGATAGATTACGGGCAGGATCTCACCCTCCTGACGAACTCCTCGATCTTCACAGGATCCTTTCTTCCATCAGTCTCGACGCCGCTGGAGACATCGACAGCATACGGTTTCACCGCATCGATCGCGTCAACGATGTTCTCTGGCCTCAGTCCACCTGCAAGTATCAGAGGGGCTTGGAGCATCGGTCTCATTCTCGCTGTCAAAGACCAGTCGTGCGTTCTGCCGGATCCTCCTACGCCGCCGGAGACCGGCGTGTCGACGAGAATTGCATCGGCGACCCTGCTCATCTCCGCTGCTCTCTCGGATCCGGGAGGCACTGCGACGATGATCCTCTGAGAAACACGTCTCTTGATCTCCTCGATCTCTCCCACCGAGAGACCACCATGGATCTGAAGCGCGTCGCTCTCAAGATAGCCTGCAAGACAGACAGCATCCTCCACGCAATCCGGTTCCACGACAGCGACACTTGCTGTGAACGGCGGGACCATTCCTATCAGATCTCTGGCCTCATCCACAGAGAGGCGATGCCTTGACCGCTCTATCTCCACTATGAATCCAACAGCATCTGCGCCTGCATTCAGCGCGCATCTCAACTCATCCTCATCCGTGAGCCCGCAGATCTTGACCCTGGTCATTGAAGATCACCGAGGGATTTCGGATGGCTCACAGGAATCTCCTGAGCCTGGCAGGATCCCCGTTCTCCTCGACCAGGGCCTTCAGGGCCTCAAGCGCGCTTCCGGAGCTTATGGCGCCCTCTGCGATCGCACATCCCTCTCTGAGGGTGGATGCCATCCCCGAGATGTACACGGCTGCGCCTGCATTCATCGCCACCAGATCCCTCGCCCTGCTCTTCTCGCCCTTGAGTATCCTCACAAGGCGCTCCGCGTTCTCCTCAGGTGTCCCTCCGGCGATCTCTTTCAGATCGGCAAGCGGGTATCCGAGATCCCTGGGATCTATAGCGTAGCTTCTCACCGCCCCATCGCAGAGCTCTGAGACGATGGTGGTGCCAGTGTTGGATATCTCATCGAGACCGCTGCCGTGCACGACCATCGCCCGTCTCGTTCCGAGGAGCTTCAGGACGTTTGCGATCTTCTCGCAGAGTGCTGGAGAGTACACCCCCACGACCTGCGCCTCCGCTCCTGCCGGGTTTGTGAGGGGGCCAAGAACGTTGAACACGGTCCTGATCCCCATCTCCCTTCTTACATGCGCGACACGCTTCATCGCCGGATGGAAGAGAGGGGCGAGCATGAACCCGATGCCGAGAGACTCTATGATGCTCTCAACCCTCTCCGGCGGAGAGGAGATGTTGACACCCAGCGCCTCGAGGACGTTGGCGCTTCCGCACCGTGAGCTCACAGCGTAGTTCCCGTGCTTCGCGACCGGCACGCCGCACGCAGCTGCAACTATCGCGGCCGCAGTGCTCACATTTATCGTGTTCATGCTGTCCCCACCTGTCCCGCATGTATCAACCAGTGTCCCGGAGACCCTCGGCCTTATCCGGATCGCGGACTCGCGCATCCTCTTCGCCATGCCCGCGAGCTCCTCGGCAGTCTCGCCCTTCATCCTGAGAGCGGTGAGAGCCGAGGCGATCTGTGCGTCAGTGGCGCCGTCGAAGAAAGCGCCCAGGAGAGACTCGGCCTCCGCCATGGTGAGATTCTGCCCCTCAATCAGCCTCGCCAGATAGTTCAACGAGATCACCTTTATGTAGATTAATGTACTTTGATGACTAAATTAGTACATCATATATAAGATTTGCGTATGAATGATCTAAATATGGCGGTGTGCCCGCACCAGATGATGCAGCGATTCATGTGTGCATATATCGTCGAAAGAAACTGCGGTCTTGGGCCAGAACCGCTGAACGGCATCTCAGAAATCGACATTGAGTGGCATAACAGATCCTGAGGGGAGATCGCATGCTGTTGTATGGCCCATCTTTTTAAACCCGGCTGACGCTCTGGTGTGTGATGCTGGAGCAGCCAATCTACCTGCCGATTTCCAGGAGAGAGATGAAGGAGCTTGGTATAGATCAGCTCGATGTGATCTTGGTCACGGGCGATGCGTATGTGGATCACCCATCTTTCGGGGCAGCTCTCATCGGCAGGGTTCTGTGGGATTACGGTTTCACGGTGGGCATCATCCCTCAGCCCGACTGGAGGAGGACGGATGATTTCAAGCGCCTCGGAGAGCCGAGGCTCTTCTTCGGAGTGACCGCTGGAAACGTCGACTCGATGGTCAATGCCTTCACTCCAAATCTGAAGAGGAGAAGCAGCGACGTTTACTCTCCTGGGGGAGAGATCAGGAGGCCGGATCGAGCGACTCTGGTTTACGCTGACAGGCTCCACTCAATATTTCCGGGGAAACCGATAGTGCTAGGCGGCATCGAGGCCAGCCTCCGGAGGTTTGCGCACTACGACTACTGGTCGGATTCTGTGAGGCGATCCATCCTCGCAGACGCTCCCGCTGATCTCCTCATCTTCGGCATGGGGGAGCTGGCCGTGGCGGAGGTTGCATCCAGGCTTGATAATGGGGAGAAGATCGACGAGATCAGGGATGTCAGGGGCACCGTCTTCAGGATGAGCGTTAAGGAGTGGAAGGGCTCCAGCCATGAGGAGTACACGGTCATACCGTCTTTCGATGAGGTCTCCTCGGACAGAAGAAAGTACGCAGAGGCGTTCAGGCTCCACTACATGGAGCAGGACCCGTTCATGGGCAGAGCTGTTGTCCAGCCCCATCCAAAGACGGTCACAGTCCAGAACCCGCCCGCGAGGCCGTTGAAAACAGAGGAGCTCGACAGGATCTACGAGCTGCCATACAGCAGAAGGGAGCATCCGTCCTACAGAAAACCCGTGCCAGCGCTGGAGAGCGTCAGGTTTTCCATAACAAGTCACAGGGGGTGTTTCGGATCCTGCAGCTTCTGCGCGCTGACACACCACCAGGGGCGCATTGTGCAGTCCAGGAGCATCGACTCGATCCTCAGGGAGGCGCGGAGGCTAGTGGAGATGCCCGGATTCAAGGGGGTGATACAGGATGTCGGAGGGCCGACAGCTGACATGTACGGCATGGTCTGCCCTCTATGGGAGCGGGGAGGCTGCGGAAGGATATGCACGCCGGAGTGCGAGAGGATCGAGATCTCCCACAGAAGATACCTGGAGCTGCTCCGAAGGCTGAGAGAGATACCGGGCGTCAGGCATGTCTTTGTCAGCTCTGGAATACGCCACGATCTTGTTGTGAGAGATGAGAAATTTGGGGATCTGTTCCTCGAGGAGCTCTGCCGGGAGCACATATCAGGGCATCTTAAGATAGCGCCTGAGCACATCTCGGAGAGCGTGACGAGATGCATGCGCAAGCCCCCTGTCGAGGTCCTGGAGGCATTCATGAATCGCTTCCGTCAGGCAGCGAGGAGATCCGGAAAGGAGGAGTACGTGCTGCCTTACCTGATGTCAGGCCATCCAGGATGCACTGTGAGGGATATGATCGAGATGGCGGAGTACATGCGCGATCATCACATAAGAGTTGAGCAGGTCCAGGACTTCACGCCCACACCGATGACCGTCTCCACAGCGATGTATTACACAGGGCTCGATCCATTTACAATGGAGCGGGTTCATGTTCCCAGAGGCAGGGAGAAGAGGATCCAGAGGGCCCTGCTCCAGTACTGGCTTCCAGAGAACCGCAAACTCGTAAGGGAGGGGTTGATCTCTGCGGGCAGAGCCGATCTGATCGGCGATGGGCCGAGGTGTTTGGTACCATCCTAACCCTTGGACATCGGCACGTACTCGACTCCGGGACGTCTCCTGCTTATGTCCATCCTGTAGAGTGCCATGAGTTCATAGACCTCCTGTGGAACATCGGTCCTGACGCGATCTCCCAGGAGAGCTTTCACGTCCTCCGCAAGAAAGGGATGGTCGTGGGTGTACTTCCCCGAGACCATCTCCTCGATGATTCTGTTAACTGTATCCTCATCACAGTCAGAGCATACTATCCTGCGGAGCAGCGCCTTCATCTGCTCCACCGCCTTCCTCGCCTCCTCGGCCAGTATCAGCGTCTTGTCATCGATCTCGTCGATCTTCTTCCTCTCGACGACCTTCAGTATCGACGTCGCAGGATATGCCCCGGTCTGGTCGCCAAGCTGCGGGTCCACGGGGCCGAGAGCAGCGTTCGGGTCCATGATTATCTCATCCACCGCCAGGGCGATCAGGGTTCCGCCGGACATCGCATAGTGTGGTATTATCACGCTCGTCCTTGCAGGGTGGTTCTTCAGCGCCAGGGCGATCTGCGTCGCAGCAAGCGCGAGCCCTCCTGGAGTGTGGAGTATGATATCGATTGGCATGTCCTTCGGCGCGCTGCGTATCGCTCTCAGTACCTCCTCGCTGTCATCGATGTCTATGTACCTTGCTAGAGGCAGCCCGAGAAAGCTTATGACCTCCTGCCTGTGTATCAGGGTTATCACAAGCGATCCTCTCTTCTTTCCGAGCTTCACGAGGAGCCGCTTCCTGGCGATCTGAAGTGCGTTCCTCTGGACCATCGGCACCAGGAAGAGAAGCAGAAAGAGGATCAACCAGAGGTTGCTGAGTATCTGCTCCACCGGTATCTGGCTGTATACGTCTTCCACGTGGTGATATGGGTGCTCTCGATATTTATTTCTTTGGAGGTCGTATCGCATCACACGTTGACGAAAACCAGCACCCTGGATATATTACGATCAGATCTTGGGCTCGCATCGCCGAACAATCTGCCACGAAATCGATGTCCAGCAAAACAATGTCTCACAACTACTGCAAGGCTGCATGCTGTCGAGATCAATGATGCGAGCACACAATCCCAATCTCAAGATCAGGCACATAACTTGAAGCACATTTAGACAGTTCTGACTGCAGCCAGAATGCAACCCGACCAGAAGCATGCAGCCCCTCCTCATTTCGAGGTCACATCTTTATATACCAGAACGCCCTCAACATCGACGCTCAAATGGACATTCGCATTTCCATGTATCGGTCGTGGGAGTGATATGAGATGATTACCAATATCAGTCGTGGCAGTCCACCTGAGGGCTGGCTGAGGGGAAGGTGCAGAACAGGCAGCTGGTTCAAGAGGTTCAGATGCGATGGGGGCTCCACAGATGTGGAAGGTTGACGACTCCATCGCCCTCTACGGGGTTCATGGCTGGGGCGACGGCTACTTCTCGGTCAACGAGAAGGGCAACGTCGCCGTGATGCCGAACAAGGACAGCGAATGCTGTGTCGATGTGATGGACATCATCAGGAGCCTGGAGGCATCCGGAGAGAACCTGCCGGTGCTTCTCAGATTCCCCCAGATAATCGATTACAGGATCCGGGAGATATACAGAGCATTTGCCGGATCTATATCTGAGTTCGGCTACCAGGGAAGGTACCAGCCGGTATTTCCCATGAAGGTGAACCAGAGGAAGGAGGTCATAGAGTACATCCTGAATTACGGCAGGGAGATCAACATCGGACTGGAGATAGGCACCAAGGCGGAGCTGCTCGCCGCACTCACGCTCGATCTTCCTGAGGACTCGCTGCTTATCTGCAATGGATACAAGGATGATGATTTCCTCCGCCTGGCCCTGATGCTATCGGACAGGCAGAGGATAATAATAGTCGTGGACCTCTTCGAGGAGATCTTCAACATACTGAGGCTGGCCAGGAGCATGGGGGTGAGGCCTCTCCTCGGCATGCGGGTCAAGCTCTTCTCTAAGGGTAGCGGCAGGTGGGCCGAGTCCGGCGGCGAGTCGGCCAAGTTCGGCCTATCGACCATCGAGTGCCTGGAGCTGCTGAAGATCCTGGAGGAGAACGGCCTGCTCGACCGCCTCAGGATGATACACTTCCATATAGGATCTCAGATCACCGATATACACAGAATAAAGCACGCTATGAACGAGGCCGCCAGGATCTACGCGAAGGTGAGAAAGGTCGCTGAGATAGAGTACTTCAACGTGGGAGGCGGCCTGAGTGTTGATTATGATGGCTCGAAGAGCTCCGGGCCCTCAAGCGCGAACTACACGCTGCGGGAGTACAGCAACGATATCGTTTACACGCTCCAGAAGATATGCGAGGAGGAGGGCGTGCCGTGTCCAACAATAGTCTCGGAGAGCGGCAGGGCGATAGCCGCATACCACTCCTTCCTGGTATTCAAGATAATCGGCAAGAAGAACTCCAAGGATGGTTTCGTGGCGTTTCCGCTTGAGGGGGATCCCATACAGATAGAGGATCTCTACTTCGCCTTCAAGAACATCAACCTCAAGAACTACAAGGAGTACTACCACGACGCCCTGCACTACAGGGATGAGCTGCTAGACTCGTTCAACCTGGGCAACATCGGGCTTGAGGAGCGCGCGAAGGGGGAGATGCTCTTCTGGATGGTCTGCCAGAAGGCCGTGAGCCTGGCAAGACAGGCGGGTGACAACTCCGAGGAGTTCAGGGAGCTGAAGAAGCTCGTGGGGCAGAAGTACATAGGGAACTTCTCGCTCTTCCAGTCGGTGCCGGACATGTGGGGCGTTGGCCAGATCTTCCCGATCATGCCCCTCCACAGGCTCAGGGAGGTGCCATCGGAATCCGGGACGATTGCAGACATAACATGCGATTCAGATGGCGAGATAAAGAGCTTCGCAGGAGGAAAGGAGGCCATAGAGCTCCACAAGCTCAGCAGGGGCGAGGACTACTACATGGGCATATTCCTTCTGGGGGCCTACCAGGATACGCTCGGGGACTTCCACAACCTCCTCGGCTGCGTTACAGAGATCCATGTGCTTGTCGAGGGAAGTAGCTGGAGGATATGCAGACGCATACCGGGAGATACATGCGAGAAGCTCCTGAGGTTCTTCAACTACGACACAGATGCATACATCAAGCGGCTCAGCGAGAGGTGTGCTACAGACCCACGGCTTGAGGCGGTGCTTGAGGAGATCAGGAGTGCGCTCAGGACTACCACTTACTTCAACTCCCCGTGCCTGGCCTCCGAGGCCAAGGAGGGTAGAAAGCAGGGCTCACAGAGCAGGGCAGCTCTCAGGGTTATTGAGACCGGTCGCATCTGAGGATCGGCCTGCCATCTCTGGCAGACGATCCCTCTTTCATCCCTGCTGCGAGCCACGGATGACGGGGGCGCGGTTTTTGCGTGCAGATCCTCCTGTGAGTCGCTGAACCTGGCCGCCCTCTGAGATCCGGTCCACCGGCATCAGTGCGCCAGGAGCGGTGCAGGCAGAGGATGCGGGATCTCACAAAACATGTGTTTCATATGCGATACCGGATCCTCAGGCTGCGCCCTCCTGGTACACCACACCAGGCCATGATGACGCATCAGCTCTGTATGCTGTGAAGGTGCCTGTCATGGGGCTTTTGCTCGAATCGATCTTGAGCCTGTAGATCGTGTATTCGGAGATGACATCGAGCTCGAGCGCGTTACCCATGATGTCTCCTATTGCGGATACCTGCTGGGTCGAGCTGTTCTCAGATACGGTGCCATGGCCGAAGACGGTATCATCGAGGCGATAGAGGATCAGCTCCAGTCTCTTCGATGTCAGGTCCTTCAGCACGAAGCTCAGCCTGCCGGAGATCTCCGGCACCCTCTCCTCAACCACAGGAGCCGCGGAGGCTTCGGATATGTTCTCAGGGGGCTCTTCAATTTCAGAATCTGTGCTGGATTCCTTCCTCGCCTCCCAGAGCTTTCTGGAGCTCCTGGGGTCGGCTGGGAACCTCGGGTCGAATACAGGCTTGACCTCACCCCTTGAGGCGCTTATGTACTCATCTACTGATGTCGATTCTGCCCTGTCGCTAAGAATAACCACGCATGCAAATGCTGCGAGGATCGCAGCCACGAGCATTAAAGACGTCAGCTCTCTCATCAACAGAGAGATGGACGGATCTGGTATTTTAAGCTGCATGGAGGTGGAGACGTAAAAAGATCCCTGGATGATTTTGAATCATATTCAGGGGTCACCTGGATAGCGTGAAGTTCGGCTCCAAGCATCAATCCAGATGCTGGGCGAGCTCGACCTGTATCTCCGGGGCGATTCCGCTGCCGGAGGATATCTTTGTTCCATTGACATCCACGGCGATCTGCCCCCACGGCTGGCAGTAAATCTTTACCACTCTTCGATATAACGCCTCGCCTTTATGTATTCAGCAACTTGGAGTCATAAAAGCCGGTCGCTAGTACCACTCATTCATCAGCCAGGAGCGCACAGAAGAACCAACGCACCCATTGACAAGTTGTCATATGGATAGAGCGAAGGATGAAAGCTCCAGCCATAGCATTTCAAAGGGCGAGGACTTGAAGGTCCTGTCCCTTAACCATTGATGAGATCGAGCTTAATCGGGATCCCAGTCGGATTGCTCCTGAAGATGCGGTCCGATATCATGCCCGCCTGCTGCGGCTACGGCTGCGAGGCCTTGTGGCATGTACCCTGAGCTGGCTAACGACATGCTCCAACGCCAGCTTCTTGTTGTGCCATGCCTTTACGAACAGCGGCTCGAGCTCTATCGCCCGATCGTAGCACTCTATCGCTTCCCTGTACCTTCCCAGCATGTAAAGCGCGTTTCCCTTGGTATTCCAAGCGGCAGCATTCTCCGGATCTATCAAAAGCGACCGCTCGCTGCACTCAAGCGCCTCTTGATACCTCTTCCTCATGTAGAGAATCTCAGACCTTGCTGCCAGTGCATCAGAGCTCTCAGGATCGCTATTGAGCATACAATCGATGAGCAGCACCGCACCATCGACCCCATTCGTTGATAGTGTGCGAAGAGCGTTCTTGGATATGCCGCAGGCTGTTTTTCTCATCTGCATACAGTTGGATGGCGACCATTAAAATACGCATACTAAACTCAGTTACGTAACTGTTATCCAGCCCGATTTATGGACTGAAGCTGGACCGAGATCACAATGCAGAGCAGCTACTTTATAGCAGCCACTCTGGATTGGAGAAGCACGCTGAACATTAACCCTGGGCTGAGGGATAGCGAGATCAGGAGGCAGACTCTGTGAAACCTTCGACTGCTCTCTTCTGGGCCTCGAAGTGCGTCGAATCGGGAAGCCCCCTTCAGGGGATGAAGCCAGTCTGCCGATGAGACAAGAGCGGTTACATTTCTGGAACTGTTTCCGGCAACTCATGCCGAAGGCGAGCCGGAAGCGGCTGCGATACGTCCATGGAGAGACCCGGAGGGCACAGCCTGCCCTCAGCCGCGTCTCCTCCTTCTCTTGATGTCGAGGCGTGCCTTGCATCTCGGACATGCCTTCGGCTTGCTCACCCTCGCCACCCACTGGTATCCACATTTAGTGCACTTCATCTGTTTCATATACACATGGTTGTAATAAGAGTATTAATAACTTTCCATTGATGATAATATTTTGATGCAATAAACCATAATCATAATTTTTGATTTTTGCTCTGCATGCGCACAAAGTGAAAGATTACATAATATCAATATAAATTAATATTATCTACTGGTGTGGATGCGTGCGCCCTCGGCAGTATGATCACCTCTATCTCGATGCCGAACTCCTCAGCGTAGGACCTGATCCTGCGCTCAGCATGCTCCACCATGCCGCCGGATGTCATGATGAGAGAGCTCTTGCCTGCGATCGCCTTGAGCACGCACTTGTCCACGACCCCATAGGAGAAATCGAGCTCCAGAAGCTCCTCATTTGCGATCATCTTGGCCTTTGTTCCCATCGCGCCGATGTAGCTCACAGCGCCCGATGAGAGGATATCGCGAATCCTTGCAGGGGGGGTGCCTGATATATCGCATATGTATATCCTGCCGGGTTTTCTCCCCGAGCTTCCAGCAGCAGATTCTATCAGATGCATCAGATCCACAATGTTTCTGGGCATCTCGTCCACGGGCGCCAGGAGCCCCCTCCCCAGCATCTCCCTGTAGATCTCAAGCACTGCAGGGAGCTTCAGGCGCGCCTTCCTGAGCGTATCTGGATCCGCGAACACCCTCTCCGGCGCGCCGGTGCGCACAACCCTCCCACCATCCATCAGCACAATCTCATCTGCCCAGCGGTACGCGAGCTCCACATCATGGGTGGAGATCACCACCGTCTTTCCATAGAGGTTCAGCTCATCGAGCATCTCCATGATCTCCTCAGACGTCGCGGGATCCAGGTTGCTCGTCGGCTCATCCAGAACCAGAACCTCGGGCTCCATCACCAGCACCCCCGCTATGGCGACCCGCTTCTTCTCCCCACCGCTAAGATGATGTGGAGGTCGGTTCCTGTGCTCCTCCAGACCCACATAGCTCAGAGCGTATCCAACATATCTCTCGATCTTATCTCCCGGATACCCCAGGTTGAGAGGGCCGAATGCGATATCCTGCTCAACCGTGGGGGCGAAGAGCTGGTCATCGGAGTTCTGAAAGACCATGCCCACACTCTTCCTGATATCCATAAGAGAGCGAGAGTCGTACCTCATCGGCTCGCCCCTGAAAAGGACCACTCCAGATGATGGTCGTAGGGTACCGTTAAGCATCAGCAGCAGTGTGGATTTTCCAGCGCCGTTGGGCCCTACGAGGGCGACCTTGCTGCCCTTCTCTATGGATAGCGTGACGTTCCTGAGAGCAGCATGCCCATCTCCGTAGATGTAGCACACATCCCTGAGCCCGAGTATCTCGCTCAAGCAGGTCCACCTCTGATAAACGCAAGCAGAAGAGCTGTGATTGAGAGGATGTAGATAACAGAGACCACAAGATGATCTGGCCTCACAGAATGGCTCTCCACCAGAGGCATCCTTCCGCTGTAGCACCTAGAGTCCATGGCCAGCATCAGCCGCTCTCCCCTCTCCCAGGCCCTTATGAAGAGAACGCTGGCGAGCATCGCAAAGGATCCGATCGAGCTCCTGATGCCTGAGTAACCCATCCTCATCTCCTGAGCGCTGCGCACCATCATCGCCTCGTCAAGAAGGACGAAGATATATCGGTATATGAGCATCGATAGCTCCACGAGCGACTCTGGCAGTCCCATGGAACCGAGAATGGCGAAGATCTCAGTCATCGGTGTCGTGAGGGCCATGAAGAAGAGAGATGATGTGCCGCCGATCGTTCTCGATACAAGAAGCAAGCCAAGAGCCACGCCCTCCTGGCTGAGCCTGAGAGCGCCGGTGCTCACCAGCGCCTCCCCTGGGCTCAGGAGCGCGACGACCGAGGCGCTCAGGAGCGCGAATGAAAGGGGCATTGCGGTGAGGCCGATGTACAGCTTCCAGGGTATCCTGGCCAGCGCGATCACAGCGGCGCTCAGGCATGCCGATACTGCGAGGGGCACGGCAGGCGTCGGGGATGCGATGCATGCTATTATGGAGAACGCGCCTATCGCGAGCTTGAGCTTCGGGCTTACCCCCCTCAATCCGTTCTCATGCGCATAGTCGTCCAGGAGTCTGTGCATACCCTAGTTTCCGTCTCCAGCATTCCTTCTGTAGTATCCCAGGAAGTATCCTATGACCAGGCCACCGATCGCAGCCTGAAGGCTGAAGAAGAGGCTCTCGATCTCGCCGCTTGGCGGCTCCCAGATGGGATTGAGCCATGGGGCATAGCTTCCGCCTGTTATCTCCTCTATTACACTCTCAGCCTTCGAGTCAGCACCTTCCCATTCGTGCGGGCCGCTATGGCTGGTCCAGATGAATGCCATGAAGAATATCAGTATCGATGCGAGTGCTATGAGCTCTCCTTTCATATCATCCCTCCTGCAGCCTCACGAGATCCATTTTTGAGATCACATTGAGCCTCAGCAGAACCTCGCTCCTCGCCTGGAGTATGTACTTGAACATCAGAGCAGAGATCACGCCCTCTATGCCCGCCAGCGGCACCTGCGTGATCGCAAACACAGCAGCAAACGCCTTCAGTGAGAGAAGAACACCACCATCAGCAGCTGGAAACGCAAGCGCGAGCTGCAGCGATGTCACGATGTATGTCGCGAGATCTGCCAGTGCAGCTGCCATGAATACCGCGAGGTACAGATTGAACCTCTGAGTCGCTCTGTAAACCAGATAACCCACGATAGGCCCAGCTATCCCCATGGAGAAGACGTTTGCTCCTAGTGTGCTCAGCCCTCCATGCGCCAGAAAAAGCGCCTGGTACAGGAGAACGATTGTGGAAAGGACGGATGTTATCCACGGCCCGAAGAGTATGGCGCTTATCCCGGTGCCTGTGGGATGCGAGCAGCTCCCCGTGACAGAGGGAAGCTTCAGAGAGGATAGCACGAATATGAAGGCTCCGGCCACCGCGAGAAGAGGCAGTGTCTCGCGCCTCTCACGCGCGATCCTGCCTATCCTGCTCACTCCATAGGCTACGAAGGGAAGCGATGCTGCAAACCAGATCTCCCACCAGGGGTGCGGGAGGAACCCTTCCATGATATGCATGAGCCCTGATCCGCGCACCAGATATATAAAGATTACTTGATTATGTATCAAAAAAGTTTAACTCGGACCCCTGATACCTCAGCATTTGGATTGCTGCCGTGCTGCCTTTTAAGGGTGTGTAACAAAATTGATGTAGAAGTCGTCCCAAAATCGCCAAGCATATCGGTTAGTGACATCCTCCCCCTTCCGGGGAAGGGCCTCCTGCGCTTCGACTTGTTGTCGAAGGTCTCACAGATCCGGTCACCTAGCATCTCCACAGGCGCTGCCACTCAGTCCGAGGGTGAATATATTCAACGCTGCATTATTTCCTGTAACTCCGGAGCATCGACCAGGAGACAACCTTTAAAAACGTTAAGCTACCTCCCATTATGCCATGAGCTATCCCGAGTCAGAAATGCAGCACAGAACAACGATTCCAGTGGTCGACAGGAGCATAGGAGATCTGGTTTCTGATATGGCCCGCATGGGGTTCCAGGCAGGACAGCTCGGCCAGTCCCTGCGCGTCTGGGAGAACATGTTGAGCAAAGATGTGACGATATTTCTGGGGCTTGCAGGAGCCATGGTCCCCGCCGGGCTCCAGGAGATGATAGCGTATCTCATATCCAGAAGATACGTGGACTGTCTTGTGAGCACAGGCGCGAACCTGTTTCACGATCTCTGTGAAGGTCTTGGCATAAGGCACTACAGGGGGAGTGCATGCGCTGACGATGCTCACCTGAACGAATGCAGGATCGACAGGATCTTCGATGTCTTCGTCTCCGAGGTCGAGCTCCACAGGGCGGATAAGTACATCTCGGATCTTGTGACGAGCCTCAGGACCGATGTCGCATACTCATCCAGGGAGATGATGGAGCTTCTCGGGAGGGAACTGCCGGAGACGACGATCCTGGGAGCTGCGTACCGTGCTGGAGTTCCGATATTTGTACCGGCTCTCTCTGACAGCTCCATAGGGATAGGTATGGTCATAGCCTGGCGCAACGGCCACAGGGTTACCGTGGACCAGATAAGGGACGTGGATGAGATAACTCAGATATCTGAGAAGTCCGCAGAGACCGGGGTGGTCTTCATAGGCGGCGGCGTGCCCAAGAACTTCATACAGCAGACGAAGGTAATATCAGAGCTCATGGGAACCTACAGGGGCGGGCACTCGTATGCGATACAGTACACCACAGACACGCCGCACTTTGGAGGGCTCTCAGGATGCACATTCAGCGAGGCTGTATCCTGGGGGAAGGTGGATAAGGAGGCGAGGATGGCGCAGGTATTCTCAGATGCAACGATCACCGTGCCCCTTGTCGTTCACGCGCTGAGAGAGCGTGTGGCGAGGAGATACTCAGTGCCGAGGTTCACATGGAGGGGATCCGAGCTAGAGCTCGTCTACGAGCGGTCTTGATGTAGATCGTCGAACCGCTCCATTGCCATTCCGGCGATTCGGGCCGTATCAGACCAACAATCAAGAATGGCGATGCCGGCCCTCTGCCATGTTCAGTCGATGCTCCAGCCACCCTCGGAGACTTGGACCGATCTGTGAATGTTATTCGGTCCTAAG
>NZ_JANIHG010000038.1 GCF_024518575.1 Methanothrix sp.
AGTTTCGTCCAAATCTATCAGATAGAGGAGTTCACCCCTCCATCCACGCTCTCATGGCGATAAGATGCATTACATGCAAGGGGCGCGGCCTCTGCGGCCGGCCTGTGTGTCCGCTGCTGATAAAGCTAGAGGAGCTTGCCGCTCTGCCAAGAATAGGGAATCGTCTCTCAGGGGAGTCACCGCCTGAAGTCTTTGTCGGAAGGCACGGATATCCGGTCGTGAGAGCCGGCCCCCTCCTGCCAGTTGGCAGTTCAGAACAGCCTGCACTTGATATCTCGAGAATAATCTCTCTCAGAACCAGGATGATCAGGTCAGAGCTCGAGATACATGTTCACGATGCAAAAAATCCGGGGAGGCTTCTGGAAAGCTCCCAGCAGATAGCAATGTCCAGCAAGCCTGTTGAGACCGAGGTCTCTTTCGTCAAACCTCCAGAGGGGAGGATGCTCTTCGATGGCGTTCTCTCTCCAATGGGTCCGGGCGGCAGGATCGAGGACATAGATATCACAGGAGATCCATCTGTTCCCAGGAAGGTCGATCAGATGGTGGGCGATACAGATGTCAGGGCGTCATCTGCAGTCTATGAGCTTTACAGCTCCTCGATCAGCGTAGACCACATCTCACGTCTCCTCTCCATAGGTCTTCTTGGAAGAGACCGCAGGCTCGTTCCCACAAGATGGGCAATAACAGCATCAGACGACATCATCGGAAACGCTCTGCGCAGCCGCGTTCTTGATATGCCTGAGATGGGCGGATACGAGCTCTACTCAGGGGGCATTCTCGGAAACCACTTCGAGATACTTCTCATGCCCGGGGCGTATTCGTTTGAGCTGATAGAGATATGGCATCCAGGGTCCGCATGGTCCCCTGAGCGGCTCTGGATAGGATCTGATCGAGAGGATATCGCAGGGAAGCGATCTTACAGCCCGCTTGCCGGCGGATACTACGCTGCACGTCTGCCTGTGCTCGAGCACCTTCTCCGGATGAAGAGACAGGCTGGGGTCCTCGCGCTCAGGGAGATCACGGAGGAGTACTGGGCACCCCTTGGAGTCTGGGTCGTGAGAGACGCGGCCAGAGCAGCCCTCGCATCGCGCCCCCTGAGGTTCGAGAGCCTGGAGGAGGCGATCAGATCAGCGGAGAGCAGGATGAGGACGAAGTCGGGCGAGTGGAAGCGTTACTCAAACGCGTTCTCCCGCCAGACCACGCTCTCCTCGTTCTTCCCGGCGTAGGGGGTGGCGCCAGGGAAAGAGCCATCGAATTAACCATTGAGGGGACGAGCGATTCCAGCAAGCCTTTTGATGGGAGACAATCTGTTGAGCACCGCCGAGAATGTGTTTCACTCATGCGACTCCTTTGCACAGCTCCCCGCGCGCCAGATCCTCGAGAAAGAGATCTCTTCTGCTCTTGATCCTCAGAAGCAGCTCGATCTTTCTTTTCGCATACATCGGAGCTAGCCGCAGGGCCTCCCTCGCGAACCATCTCGGATACAGCCTCTTGACCTTGTTGTACTTAAACCACTCCCAGTTGTAGTACCTGGCGTTCATCTCCCACGTGATGTACTGTACCTCCTCTGCGCTCAGATGCTTCGTGCGGACATTCGCATGTAGACCATCGTAGAACCTGAAATCGTTGTTCGTTATCAATCCCATCCGCTCCAGCTCCTCGCGCATCGGGGTCTTGGGGTAAGGGGTGTTAATGTAAAATATCGGAAAATCGACTTTGAGCTGCCTTGCGAGATGGAAGTTCGCCCAAATGTCCTCTGCTGTGTCATCCGGATTTCCGCCGATGAGCCCTGTGGATACTATGATCTCGTTCTGGTGTAGATACCTCACAGCACGCTCTGCATGATCCGCCATCCTTCCCTTTCCAAAAAACTGGAGGTTCCTCTTGCTGGCGCTCTCAACGCCGAGGAAGACGCCGTCGAAGCCAGCCTCGCCCATTTTTCTGACCAGGCGCTCACTCGAGCCGATGCCTGATGCAGATGCCTGTGTCTTGTACCGCAGGTGCGTCAGACCTGCGTCTATGATGGCATCGCATATCGCCTCGAGTCTCTTAACATCTAACGTGATGTTGTCATCGGGGAAGAATATCGAACCGGCGCCGTGCTCCTCCGCATCCTGTATGTCCTCTATGACTCTTTTGATATCGAACTTGCGGAAGCTCCTGCCGTACATGCTGTTGATCGAGCAGAACTTGCATCCCTGTGTGCATCCCCTGCTCGTCTCCACAGAGTCCACAGGAACATCAAATGCGTAGAAACCATCTCTGATCAGACGAACATCCCTGTTGGGCATCTCGATCTCCTCCGGAGCGAGGAGGGGTCTTGGAGGATTGTGCCTCATCTCCAACCCGGATCTGTAGGAGAGTCCCAGGACATCATCTAGGGGCTTGCCCGTGATCAGAGCCCTCACGAGCTCCCTGAATGTCATCTCCCCCTCACCCCGGACGATGTAATCTATAAGTCTCAGATCGCTGCTTGAGCCGATCTCCCTGTAGAAGAGCGTGGGGTGGTAGCCGCCGATCACAACCTCTGCGCCTGCGTCCTTCGCGATACTGGCGAGCTCAAGCGCTTTCGCGTACTGAAAGCTCATCGCTGTGAGCCCGATCAGATCGTATCGGTTCGCATGCCTCCTCACAAATTCATCTGGCTCCTTTATGCCGTGGAGGTCAGCGACGTGCACATCACAGAGATCGTCAATTGCAGCTGCGAGCGAGACGAGGCCGAGGTCGGGTATCCTCGAGATCCTGTCGAAGTCGGGCTGGACCACAGGGGAGGCGAGCAGCAGAACGCGCATATGACTCACCGCCTCATACCAGAAGCCTCGGAACCTTGGTCTCGAAGTCGAAGCTGTTCGCTCTTGTTATGTATGAGAAGACCTCTTTGAGCCCCTGTAATCCTGCATACCGGTACGCATTCCTCCACACCCGCGCAGACGTTCTCAGAGGTGTGGTCCAGGGGTAGACGCGCTTGAGGGACCGGTCGAGCACCTCCTCCATCTCCTTCGGGGATATGTGGGGATGGTTCCAGACCAGGTGCTTTCCGTCGAAGTGATGGTAATCATGATCGAATATGCCGTAGCGCTCCTGGATCTCGTTCCAGAGCTGCGTCTGAGGCAGCGGCGTTAGCACGCATATCTGAGTTATATCGAGCTTGAGCCCCGCGACCCTCTTTATGTCCTCGTCTATCGATCTCACTGTGTCATCCTCGAATCCGATCATGTAGTATCCAACAGTGCCCATGCCATGGCTCTGGAGGAGCTTTATCGTCTCCACAATATCCTCGACTCCCTCACGCTTCTTTATGTCATCCAGGCGCTCCTGATGGAGGTTCTCGATTCCGATGGCTGCACCTGCGAAACCGCTCACCATCCTCCGCGCGCTACCATCACGCCTGGCCACGCGCCGCCTCATCGAAACCCACTCCTCTATCTTCTCTCTGAGGTAGTCAGCCCTGGCCATGCATCCCCAGACCATGTCGTACTCATCTAAAATCTCAACGACCCTGTCTGCATGCTTTCTGTTTGCGCCGAAGTTCTCGTCCTCTATTATCACCACATTGATGTTGTTCTTCTTGTAGTAGTTCACCACCCTCTCGATGCTCTCAAGGGGTATCGGCGTTGGCTTTGGCGCGAAGCATGGGGTCTGGCAGAACTTGCACCCAACCCCGCAACCCCTTGTTGTGAAGAGGATTCCGTAGATGTTCAGCTTCAGCCCGAAGGGGGTGGACAGGTACTCGATCAGCGGAGGGTGTATGACCTTCTCGATCCTTCTCCCAAAATACGGCGCCACCTGGTGCTCTGCATATCCCACGAAGACCCTGTCGAACCTGTCCTGTATTTCAGGGGTCAGGGCGCCGTAGTTGCCGGCCCATAATTCGTTTATTCCCCTTGCCCGCGCTGCCTCCACCATCTCCAGGATCTCATGTGTCTCGTTGAGATAAAAAGAGAATCCAACGACATCCCAGCCTTCATCAAGCTTGCGAAGATACTCCTCCCAGGTGGGATACTCCAGGATCTCCAGCTCTGGAATGTTCTGCTTCAGAAACCTGAGCCCGAACGACTGTATCCTGGGCCAGTAGAACCTGAACCATCTGCTCCTCGAATTGGTGCCTATGTAATCATAGGGCTCGTCATCGTTCTTGTAGACCGTTGTGAAGAGCACCCTTGGTGCCATATGGCGAGGTCGCTCTTCCAGGGCTTTAACCTTTACGATGTGTGCGATGATTTCTCAGTCTTCTTGTGCCTATGAAGATCTCGCGAAACAAGTGAGTTTGTGGACCCGCTCCGAGATTTGGATGTGCAGCTCAGTGGTGTCAAAGGGATTTATACACGAAAAACAATAATTGATCATATGACAGACCGACAAAGCCACAGGATCGATCTCGATGAGGTTCTCGCCAGACTCAAGGAGGTCCATCAGGATATCAGGCTCATCTCCACGGGAATCGTGGTCGTGGGTGAATGGGTGAGGTGGAAGTGCAGATACGGGTGCAGGGCTTACGGGAAGCATCTCTGCTGCCCGCCATACGCTCCGGCACCGGAGGAGACCAGGAGGATGCTTGCAGATTACGATTTCGCGGTGCTGGCAAGGTTCTCGCCCAAGCCGAATCCCGGATACGAGCCGAGGCGGATTCACCATTACATTTGGGACTCGCTAACAGCTCTCCACAAAACGATCTTCGAGCTTGAGCGCCAGGCGTTTCTGATGGGCTGCTACAAGGCGTTTGGGATGGGCGCTCTGCCCTGCACATTCTGCGAGACATGCGTGGCAGAGGAGAAGATCGCCAGGGGCGAGGCGCCTGTTCAAGCGGACGCGGTGCTCTGCAGGCATAAGGATATGATGCGGCCGTCGCTTGAGGCCTGCGGCATAGACGTCTTCGCCACTCTCAGAAACGCCGGCTACGATCTCGAGGTCTTGAGGTCCTATCAGGAGCGATTCAGCCTCTTCGGGATTGTGCTCCTGGACTGAATCAGGAGCTAAGCATAGTATCTCAGCATAGTATATTTGTGAGAGCAATCCTGAGATCGGGGGCGCATGGGCATCGGAGGCTCCGGTATTCCAGCCGGATTTTGACGGAGATGTATCGATGAGCAGGGTGATAACCTTCCTCACGGACTTCGGCCCCTTCTATGTTTCACAGATGAAGGGAGTGATACTTCAGAGAACAGATGACGTCGTCTTTGTGGATATCGCCACCGACATACCGCCACAGGATGTCAGAAGCGGCGCGTTCGCGCTCATGGTCGCCTCAAGATACTTTCCGCGGGGCACGATACACATCGCGGTTGTTGATCCAGGCGTCGGAACAGAGCGCGCTGCGATCTGCGTGGAGAGCGGAGGCCACGTATTTCTCGGCCCGGACAACGGGATTTTAATGCCAGCCGCCCGCGCCCTCGGATCGCCTGTCGCCTGGATGCTTGATGTGCCTGATAACGCCTCCCCGACATTCCATGGGAGAGACATCTTCGCGCCTGCTGCAGCTGAGATCGCATGCGGTACCCCCCTCAGGGATATCGGCAGGCCCTTTGAGCCCAAGGATCTGGATCTCGGATCCCCCAGGGTCGTCGCGAACGGAATCGAGGCGAACGTCATCTATGTGGATAACTTCGGAAACGTGATTCTCAATATGAGATATCTGCCTGATATGGATGTGAGGCTCATGGGCCGCAGGCTCAAACGCGTTCGAACTTATGGAGAGGCCGGATGGAACGAATCTCTTATAACTCTCGGGAGCCATGGGTTTGCAGAGATAGCGGTCAACGGCGGGAGTGCCGCAGAGCTCTTCGGCCTCTCCACCGGCGACAAAATCGTGCTGGAGGATATGAGTTGTTCGGAATAGAGTTCGTTCCATCAGATCCCGTGCTGAAGATAGGGTATCTGTCCAAACTCGCAGAGGATGTCGGGTTCGATACGGTATGGATCACAGACCATTACAACAACAGAGACGTTTACTCAACGCTCGCAGTTCTATCGATGCTCACGAACAGGATCAGGCTGGGGACCGGTGTGACAAATCCGTACACCAGGAGCCCGATCATAACCGCTTCCAGCATAGCCTCGATCAACGAGATCTCAGGAGGCAGGGCGATCCTCGGGATCGGTCCGGGGGATAAGGCGACGTTCGATGCGATGGGCATAGCCTGGGATAAGCCGCTCAGCAGGGTCAGGGAGAGCGTATCAGTGATCAGGTCCCTTCTCAGGAAGGAGAGGGTCACGCAGGGCGGCATGAACGCTCAGCTCTCGTTCTCCGCGGGAAACATACCGATATACATGGGAGCGCAGGGGCCGAAGATGCTCGAGCTCGCCGGTGAGATCGCGGATGGTGTTCTCATAAACGCCTCGCATCCTGAGGACTTCAGGGCGGCCATCCCACTGATAAGAAACGGTATACAGCGGGCAGGCAGGAAGCCGGAGGATGTGAGGATCTGCGCGTACACCAGCTTCAGCATCGACAGGGACAGGTCGAAGGCTGCGTCTGAGGCGAGGAAGGTCGTCGCATTCATAGCGGCAGGATCGCCAGATGCTGTTCTGGAGAGGCACGGCATCAGCATCCAGGAGAGGGATGCGATATCAAAGTCGATATCGAAGGGCGATTTCGCAGGCGCAATGAACAGCGTGACCGATAAGATGCTGGATGTATTCTCCGTCACAGGAACCCCTGACGACTGCATGGCAAGAGTGGATGAGCTGCTCAAAACAGGTGTCGACCAGATAGTGGTGGGATCGCCAATCGGTCCGGACAAGGAGCGCTCGATAAGGCTGATCGGCAAGAGCATCCTATGAGGCGCGGCTTCTACATAGGCAGATTCCAGCCATACCACATGGGCCATCACCTGGTGCTGGAGCAGATCTCCCGGGAGGTCGACGAGATCATAGTCGGCATCGGCACAGCCCAGATCAGCCATACCGTGACGGATCCTTTCACAGCTGGTGAGAGGATCGCCATGATCTATGGCGCTCTCCGGGAGCTCGGCAGATGGTTCTACATAATACCCCTGCCGGACATAAACAGGAATGCTGTGTGGGTATCTCATGTGAAGTCCATGACCCCGCCGTTCGAGGTGGTTTACTCGAACAATCCACTGGTTGTGGAGCTCTTCACAGAGGCCGGGATGGAGGTGAGAAGGCCGCCGATGTACAGGAGGGAGATATACTCCGGCACGGTGATAAGAAAGCTCATGATCGATGGCGGAGACTGGAAGCATCTCGTTCCCGAGGCTGTGGCAAAGGTGATAGAGGAGATAAAGGGCGTGGAGAGGCTGAGGAACATAAGCAAGAAGGATTTTGCTTAGGCAGATCGCAGAAGTCTTGGATTTTATCCATGCAATCACATGAGAAGAGGTCAGGCGGATGAAGTGGAGAAAGCAGATGAGCTCCGGAATCCGGCTGACGCTCTCTGAATGTCTTCGCGCAGAGCACGGGGGAGATGATGCATCTAACCAGGGATGAGGAGCTGCTGCTCCAGGGCGAGCGCGGGGATACGCTCAGGCGCGCGATGGAGATACTTGTTGCGCTTGGAGATATCTATGGAGCTGAGCGGCTCGTTGAGATAAAGAGCGCGCAGATAGCTGGCGTCTCGTACAAGACCATAGGAGACGCGGGGCTTGAGTGGATCTCGGATCTGGATGGAAGGGTCGCTGTGCCGAGCATCCTCAATCCGGCTGGAATGGATCTACTTAGATGGAGAGAGATGTCGATCGACGAGGATTTCGCCAGGAAGCAGCTCGAGATCATCGATGCCTACAGAAGGCTCGGCGTCACCATCGAGTGCACATGCACTCCATACCTGCTGTACGAGAGCATAGCAGCCAGGGGGGATCACCTGGCCTGGTCTGAGTCATCCGCAGTGGCTTATGCGAACTCGGTCATAGGCGCGATGACGAACCGCGAGGGCGGGCCCTCCGCGCTGGCAGCAGCGCTGGTCGGGAAGACCCCACTCTGCGGATACCATCTCGAGGAGAACCGTGTCCCAACGCATGTAATAAGTGTTGAAGCGGATGTGAGGGAGTACGGATCGCTGGGGTTTCTTGTCGGAAAGATCGTCGGAGATGGAGTGCCGCTCTTCATGATGCGCTCCAGGCCGGACAGAGACGGTCTGAAGGCACTTGGCGCTGCCATGGCCGCGAGCGGCTCGGTTGCCCTCTATTACGTTAAGGATGTAACTCAGGAGCCTCCGCAGTACGAACCATCTGCATGCGAGCATCTCGTTATAGATGAAGATGATATCATGTCAGTATACAATTCGCATGCAGATGTGGATATCGTCGCTCTGGGATGCCCGCACTGCTCCCTTCAGGAGCTGGAAAGGATCGCTGATCTGCTTGAGGGGAGAAATGTGAGCAAAGAGCTCTGGGTATGCACATCCCGAAGGATCGCGGAATCAGCTCCTGATATCGTAAAAAGGATAGAGTCTTCCGGCGCCAAAGTGATATGCGACACGTGCATGGTTGTATCGCCTGCGAGCGAGCGCTTCAGTCACATGATGGTTAACTCGGGAAAGGCGCTAGCGTACATACCTGGAATGTGCGGCATAAAGGCGTCCTTCGGATCGTTGGAGGAATGCATAAATGCAGCAACCGGGGGATCCTGAGTGGAGATAAAATGCCACAGAGTCTCTGGCGGATGCGCCGAGGGGCCGGCTATTGTCACTAGAGAACGCATCTCCTTCCTGGGCAACGTCAACCCTGAGACAGGCGTGGTCGTCGATCCCTCTCACGAGCTTTACGGCAGATCAATCGCTGGAGCTGTACTAATATTCCCGGGAGGCAAGGGCTCCACTGTTGGATCTTATGTCATCTACCAGCTCAGGAAGAGGGGCCTGGCTCCGGCTGCGATGATCAATCTGCGATCTGAGCCGATAGTGGCTGTTGGAGCCATTATAAGCGACATCCCTCTTGTCGACAGGGTCCCGGAGTGGATCCTTGATGTGAAAGAGGGCACATGGGTCGTCGTCGATGCGAGAAGAGAGATAGTGGTGCTCCCCGATGGATCGGTTCAGGTGTAAGGGATTCCCAGCAGAAGCTTAATCCATCAACGCGATTCGGCAGTTAGCGCTTTCAGCAATCGCACAATAACAAAAACAGGAGGGATGCTGCCTCATCCGAAGAGTGTGCCCATCCCTGCCTCTGCCGACTCCTGCTCCTCACGGAAGGCATTTATGACAGACTCCGCCTCGTCGCCCTCGAGCAGCCTGGCAGGAGTGTCCGCGAGCAGCTTTCTGGCCTCCTCCACCAGATCGTCCCTCGCCTTGATGTAGAGAAGGAAACCCTCCTTATCGAACCCAACGGACCTGGCCTCGCGAACTATCGGCCCGAGCCTCTTGAAGAAGTCCTGATCCAGAACCTTTTTCATAACAGCATTTCCAGCCATATCATAGTAGTAAGCAAGCTCCATTCAAACCACCATTTCACAGGGCCTCCATGGCCCTCTTGAGGCACTCAGTGCATCTGTCCATGAGAGATGCTGCCTCCTCGATCGCCTTAGCGGCCTCTGGGCTTATCTCATTTATCTGTTTTGCTCGGTCCCTGAAGCTCCTGCTGTGGCTCTCGTTGTGCTCTATCCAGTGCTCGAGAAGGTGCTCTGCCTCGTGTCTGTTCATCAAACCACCGGCTCAAGCTCTGAGCAGACAGATTTAAAGGTTTGTGTGAATCCGTAATCTCCGATGACAAAGAGAGATCACAGCAGGCGAGCTGGAAGAGGGTGGAGCGCCCGCGGAGATGGGGCATGGGTCGGAACCGGCTGTCAGCATGCACTGACATAATGCCTTCCACGATCTCGCATACATCCAAGAATTCGAGGGCTCCACTATAACATGGTGAATTCCCATGCTGGTTATCCCGGTTTGCCCTCTCTGCCATTCGATCCAACGACCGCGAAATTCACTTCACACCATCAGGCATACAGCTTCCCGTAGGGCCGGCTCGATCTGGGCGAGAGCTTTGTCCAGTCGCATTCAAGGATATCATCTCTCTCAAGCGAGAGATCCGGGAAGCGCTCGAGGAACCCGGAGATTTGATGGCCAAGGAGCTCCCTATCAGCATCGTCCGGCCTGGAGATGAGCACATGACCATCGACCTGATCCTCTCTGATAGACCCTCTGAGGTATATCGCCCCGCCATGCATTCCGCTCCCGATGAAGCGGGCTGTGTGCGCCCCGTACAGGCCGAGGAGTATGACCATGCCGCCTGCCATGTACTCTCCGAGAAAGTCCTGGGATGTTCCGCCCACGACGATCACAGGCCTCTTCTGATCGTGCTCCTTCATATGAAGGGCTGCTCTGTAGCCGACATCGCCCTGCACGAATATCCTTCCACCGCGCATCGACATTCCCGTGACATCTCCTGCCCGCCCTTCTATCACTATCTCCCCGGACTCCATCGTGTTCCCGACCCCATCCTGAGCGTTGCCATGGACCAGTACCCTGTGTCCGAAGAGAAATGCCCCGAGGTCGTTTCCAGGAGTGCCGTATATCTCTATGGTCACGACCCGCCGCTCTGGCGAGTAGAGCCTTGTGCCGATGTACCTCTGGCCGCACACGTTTCTGAGAACAGCTCTCTCATATCCGGAGAGCATAATCTCCCTGAGAAGGCTGTTCAGTTCCCTAGTATCCATATGCGAAGCGTCGATCTCAATCGCGCTTTCACTGTACGTGCGGCTGCATGAGATCTCCAGCTGTAACTCCTCCATACGCTCTCACTCTCCCGCACCCTTTATCCCAAGCACATCGAGCTCCCACTCGTGCAGCCCTACTCCCCTCAGCTGATCTCGGTTTCCTCTAAGGCTCTCTATGGCGTTGATCCCCATTCCGCCGAGCATCTCCTTGATCTCATGAGACCAGGCGGAGAGAAGGTTTACGAGCCTCTGCGAGGCATCGTCGAGATTCAATCTTCTCACCAGTTCCGGATCCTGAGTGCATATACCCCAGCTGCATCTTCCGGTGTAGCATCTCTGGCATAGTGTGCATCCCATCGCGATGAGCGCAGCTGTGCCGATGTAGACAGCATCAGCGCCAAGCGCGATCGCCTTTACAACATCAGCGCTGCATCTGATACCCCCACCGGCTATTATCGAGCACCTCTCCCTTATCCCCTCATCTCTGAGGCGGCGGTCCACAGATGATATTGCGAGCTCTATTGGTATTCCGACATTGTCCCTTATCACCTTGGGTGCAGCTCCTGTGCCGCCGCGCACGCCATCTATCGCCAGTATGTCAGCCCCTGCTCTCACGATGCCGGATGCTATGGCGCTGATGTTGTGAACCGCGGCAACCTTTACGATCACCGGCTTCTCGTAATTCGTCACCTCTTTTATTGCCGATATCAGCATCTCCAGATCCTCTATTGAGTATATGTCGTGGTGGGGCGCGGGCGATATCGCGTCCGTACCCTCTGGGATCATTCTGGTGGCAGCAACATGCTGGGAGACCTTCTCGCCCGGGAGATGTCCGCCTATGCCTGGCTTCGCACCCTGACCTATCTTTATCTCAACAGCAGCAGCGCAGTTCAGGTACTCTGCATCTATTCCAAATCGGCCAGATGCCACCTGGACGATGGTCTGCTTTTTAAACCGGGATCTCATCTCGGCCGGCATGCCACCCTCACCTGTGTTGAAGAACGTGCCCGATCTGGATGCAGCGATCGCAAGAGCCTGAAACGCATTGTAGCTTATGGCCCCGTAGGACATCGCCGAGAAGAGTATCGGCGTCTCCAGCATCAGGAAAGGATCTCTGCCTGTATCCGTATCATCCCCCAACAAGAGCCTCTCCGGCTTCGATCCCAGAAACGTCCGCAGCTCCATCGGCTCCCTCAGGGGATCTATGGAGGGGTTGGTGACCTGGGAGGCGTTGAGAAGCATGTGATCCCAGTAGATCCTGAACGGCTTGTCGCTACCGCAGCCTGTCAGGAGAACTCCTCCGCTCTCCGCCTGCCTCTTTATATCCTCGATCCTCTCGCGCGACCATGATGCATTCGGTCTGTAGAATGATGGCGACGGGCGTATCTCTATCGCGCCCTTCGGGCAGAATACCGCACACCTCTGGCAGCCAGCGCATCTGCGGCTGTCTGATACCATCTTGTCATTTGATGCATCGTATGTGTGCGCCCCGAACGGGCACTGGTGCTCGCATGCCCTGCATCCATCGCACTCATCGCTTCTGAATATGGTGAACTCAGGCAGGACCAGCGATCTCATGATTGAACCTCCCATCAAGCTCGCAGACGACCGGCTCCCCGCCTCTGGGCGACCAGACAGCGTCGAGGGTTGGCGATATGAGCCTCACAGACGCCTCCTCTGAGGAGATGTAGAACATATCTCCCCGCGTGGCCACAGTGAGCGGGCGGAGCCTTATCCTGTCTGTGAGGCCGATCATCCTTCCGCTCTGGGCTACAATCACCGCAAACGGGCCGTTCATGAGAAGCGGGGCGTAGACCCTCCTGAGAGCTGTGAGCTGGCTTCTCTTCTTCACATCCATCCTGTCTATGGAATCCCATACTGGCGGAGCGAGGATCTTCGCCACGATCTCCAGTGGGAGATCATGTCGTCTCATGAGAAGATCGACGGCGTATGCCAAGACCTCTGTATCGGTGTGGAGCGTGCACCTGTAGCCGAACATCTCCAGGTACCACCGGTTTGTCCCGTAAGACGAGATCTCTCCGTTGTGGACCACAGTGGTATCGAGCAGCCCGAATGGATGTGCCCCTCCCCACCAGGCCTGGCTGTTGGTCGGGAATCTCCCGTGCGCAGCCCATAGATACCCCCTGTAGAGCCTGTCCAGCATGAAGTACCTCCCTATCTCCTCGGGATATCCAACGCCCTTGAAGCAGCCCATGTTCTTCCCCGAGGAGAAGATGTATGCGTTATCGATTGCTGAGTTGACATGAATCACCTTTCTCACTACATACTCATCATCTGAGAGATGAAGATCCTCACCACGCTTCGATGGCGAGACGAAGTACCGCCAGAGAAGGGGCGGGTCTCTGACATAGACATCATCACTGTGAGGAATCTCCTCATCATGCACCACATCAAAGCTGCTGAAGAGAAACTCCTCAACGGCTCTCTTCCCCGCCCTCTGAGCACTGTAATCTCCTGTGAACATGAGATGGAATGCATAGTAGTCCCTGAACTCCGGGTAGATGCCATAGGCTGCGAATCCTCCTCCAAGCCCGTTGCCGCGGTGATGCATATTCGCCATCGCCCGGATAACGCGCTCGCCCGTGAACCTCTCCCCGCCTCTGCTCATAGCCCCGAAGATGGAGCAGGCACAGATCTCCTTGCTGTAAAGCTTCTGTCTCCTGACAGACATGACAACCTCTCGCGACTCAAAATCCATCAATCAGCTGCGACTGGCGGGGCTTTATAGCTATTTGAGAATCTTTCATAAAGTTTATGAACAAAATGCAGAGCGGTTCTCTGCGCGTGTCATCGAGAGAAACCGGCATCCATCTCAGGTATGCGCGAGGAGGAAAGTCGAGAGTCTTACGGGCATGTCGAAGCATCTGTAATCTGAAACAAAAATGCCGATCTTTTTGGCAGCGTGTCGGGAAGCAGTGGAGAGCTACGATTTATGCCCAAAAGCGCTGATTAGGGGATGTATGAGCGGGTAGGAGAGTGGGGGTTCAGTGTGGATCACAAAACAGAACGGATACCCGCTCAGAGCCTAGGATATACTGGCAGTATTTATAGCTTGCTGTTTATGGGCAGTGCATGTACTTTGAGGAAAAATGTGCTCGTGATCGCCAAAGAATGCTGCGGTCTCAGCTAAGTCGTCTGAAAATCGCCAAGCATATCGATTAGG
>NZ_JANIHG010000048.1 GCF_024518575.1 Methanothrix sp.
GACATCTAATAAAGAAACTAAGTGATCCCACAAACTTTATTTGAAATTTAGTCGAAAAAAAAGAAACAAAATCCAAAGATAGCTGGAATTTATGTCTTTTAAAAAGTGCTATGTTGGAGAGGGGTATATCTTAAAGTCATGTCGATACATGCTGGCATTTATGGAGATGTGCACGCTCTGAAGCGCTACCGGTTAACGCTAGATGGTGAATCGATATGGGAGACTACTCTATAACGAAAAGAGATACGAAAAGAGATGAGCAAGAGGTGAACGCTCCCCGCCCTGAAGGGCGGGGTCTTCTCGCTTCGCCCGCTCCACTACCAAAGATAAAATCTTGAAAATCACACTCCAAAGAAACAGCGAGCCGATTCGAGAGAGGCATCTCCTGACGCATAAAAAAGACAGCATGGGCCAGGCGGCGAATGCACGCACATCACATGCTTATGATTAGACGCATGCAGCTGGCATCTAAGATATTATGGCGGAAACGCCAATCCTCTGCACATCATCGCTTACTTCTTCTGGCCGATGACTCCCATCGCCATCAGCGATGCCTTTGCCTGGATCCTCACGATAATATTCTCATCGTTCATCGCGTTCTGAAGCGGCTCTATCGACCTGGGATCCTTCAGCTCCCCGAGCACCCATGCAGCCCCAGCCCGTATGTTCTCATCCGGGTCGTCCAGGGCCTGAAGAATTCTGTCGAGGATCGCAGTGCCCCTCTCAGAGAGCTTGACCATTGCGTTGCTTCTCACAACATAGTCCTCATCTCTCATCGCCTGTATGAGGGCCTCGACGACCTCCGGTCCGTCTCTCGTGCCGAGAATGCTCACAGCATTCGACCTGACGAGCATGTTCTTGTCACTGAGTGCCTCTATGAGACGATCTGTTGGCCAAGATTCGTCAGGCAGGACCTCGGGGATCTCAGGCTCATCGCTCTGATCTTTTGGGTTCATTTCCATGCCCAAATACGCAGCTATCCAGATACTTCAGCCTTTCCCAGCTCAAACGCCTTCATGTTGACATCGATGTACTTCCGCGGAACAGAGTCCCTCAGCGCATCCAGGATCAGAGCCTCATCGACAGGCATGAATCTGGACATGGCTCCCAGCATAACGATGTTTGCTGTCTGCGGATTTCCAGCCCTCTCTGCTATCTCTGTTGCATTCATGGCTATCACCCTTGCGAAGCCTCTCAGAGGAGCGAGTATCTCCTCAATATCCGGGTACCTGAACTGGCCTGTTGTGACCGTGGTGGGAAGCACGGGCGTTGTGTTAACCAGAGCGACGCCGCCTGTGGACAGGTACCTGCCGTACCTGAGGGCTTCAGCCGGCTCCAGAGCCAGGAGAATATCAGCGCCTCCCTCGGGAACCATCGGGCCGTAGACGCACCCGAGACGCGTGTGGTTTATGACGCTCCCGCCGCGCTGTGCCATTCCGTGGGTCTCCGCGGCCCTCACAGGAATGCCCGCCTTGAGCGCTGCCCTGCCTATGATCTCCGAGATGAGTATCACGCCCTGTCCACCAACACCAACTATCACCATATCGCAATTCGATGTCCTCATTTCACCACCTCTATCGCGCCCTTCGGGCAGATCTGCGCACAGACGCCGCATCCGGTGCAGAGCTGGTTGATGAACGCTCTCTCGTCGAACTCTATAGCCGGGCAGCTGAACTCGACACACTGCCTGCATCCAACACACTCATCGGTGACCCTGTAACGTCTGAACCTCTCACCCTTTCTTCTGAGCAGTATCCTGCATGGTGCCTTTGATATGACCACAGAGAGGCCCGGAAAATCCCTTGCACGCGTGAAGGCGTCGATGCTCTCCTCAAGATTGTAAGGATCGACGCATTCGACATGGCCGGCGCCGAGAGCTCTCGCGATCTCCTCGAGGGAGATGCGCACGGTCTCCTCTCCCGTCGCAGTTACCCCTGTGCCGGGATGTGGCTGGTGGCCGGTCATCGCGGTCGTCGAGTTGTCGAGTATCGCCACAGTCATCCTGGATTTGTTGTAGGCCGCGTTCAGCAGTCCCGTCATTCCCGCATGCAGAAACGTCGAGTCGCCTATGCAGCAGCATATCGGGCGCTCGTCTCCGCCGAACCTGATGCCTGAGCCGATTGTGATGCTGGCGCCCATGCACAGGCATGTGTCCACAGTGCCCATTGAGATCCCGATGGTGTAGCAGCCGATATCGTTGGTGTATATCGCGTCCTTTCCGAACGCCTTTCGCATGGCATAATACGCAGCTCTGTGCCCGCATCCGGGGCAGAGCGATGGCGGCCTCGGCGGGACGATCTCAGTGCCGGGGAGCTCCCTCGGCGCGGTAACGCTCATGCCGAGCATCCTGGCGATCGCGTTTCTCACTGTGAGTGGATCCAGCTCGCCGGCTCTCGGGATATCACCGCTCCTCTTCCCCAGGATCTCCAGCTCCGGATTGCAGCGCCTCGCCACGATCTCGACCGTCTCCTCAACTACAGGCTCCAGCTCCTCGACCACCATGACCTTGGATGTGTGCTTCACGAACTCCTCGATCTTTCGCGAGGGGGCTGGATATGTGCCGATCCGGAGGAGGGAAATGTCCGCCTCGAGGTTTGCCAGCGCCTCCTCTGCGTAGAGACCTGCTATGCCTGAGGCTATCACACCCACATCTCCTTTCAGTAAAAGCCTGTTCCAGGGCGCCGATTCAAGCGCCCTCTCTATGTCCTTCTGCTTATCGATCAGCGCCCTGTGGAGCGGCCTCGCATTTACAGGCAGGGAGACGCGCCTCGCAGGATCCTTTATGAATCCACGGCCCCTTCTCCGCCCCTCAGGTATCCTGCCTGTCTCAACATCAGATCTCGCGTGCGAGACACGTGTCGTGGGGCGGAGCAGCACTGGCACGCTGAAACGCTCTGATAGGTCGAAGGCATAGATCGTCATATCCAGCGCTTCCTGCGGATCCGCGGGATCGAGACATGGAACAGATGCGAACTGCGCATAACGCCTTGTGTCCTGCTCGTTCTGAGACGAGTGGCAGTAAGGATCGTCAGCAGAGACTATGACAAGACCTGCATCGACCCCGAGATACGCCAGAGTCATGAAGGGGTCGGCTGCGACGTTCAGGCCGACGTGCTTCATCGTAGCGACGGATCTCGTTCCGGCCCAGGACCCGCCTATTGCGACCTCAAGAGCAGCCTTCTCATTGACGGACCACTCGATGTGAATGTCATACCCGGATGCGATACCTGAAAGGGTATCTATGATCTCAGACGAGGGTGTTCCGGGATAGCCGGCTGCAAGGCCAGCGCCGGCCTCCAGGACCCCTCTTGCGATTGCCACGTTGCCCAGAAGATATTCTCGCATGGAAAGACCTTCCTGGTGGTAGCATGTGCTTATGATTTATAGATCCAGTGGCTGGATCGGGAGATCTGCGGATCTTCCCGATCGTTTCTGGAGTAAGCACTTTGCATGCACCAGGAACACATTCATTCAGGGTAAATCCAGGGTGTGATCATCGAAGATCCATAAGCTGTCGGGATCCTGCAGCAGAGCCCCTCTCACAGCAAGTACAAAACGACTGGCAGCTATCTGCTCAGGTTGATGCTGCTCTTTATTATTTTCAGAGCGCAGTAATCGCCGCACATCGTGCAGACCCTGCTATCGGCAGGCTCTCTCTCAGCCCGGATCTCTCTGGCTCTCTGGGGATCTAAAGCCAGCTCGAACTGCCTCTCCCAGAGCATATCTCTTCTTGCCCTGCTCATATCCAGATCCTGGTCCCGCATGCCGAGTTTGATCATGTCACCGATATGAACAGCGATCCTCGCTGCGATGACACCCTCCCTCACATCATCAGGAGTGGGAAGCGCAAGGTGCTCCGCAGGTGTGACATAGCAGATGAAGTCTGCACCGTATGCGCTGGATAGACTCGCCCCGACAGCAGCCACTATATGGTCGTAACCAGGAGCTATATCGGTCACCAGAGGCCCCAGCATGTAGAATGGTCGCTCATTGGTCATGCGCTTCATAACCTTGACGTTCGCCTCTATCTCATCAACAGGTATGTGCCCTGGCCCCTCGACGATCGTCTGGACACCCGCAGCCTGAGCTCTGTCCGCGAGCTCTGCATTGATCACAAGCTCCTGTATCTGAGCTCTGTCTGTCGAGTCGTGGATCGCGCCCGCACGCATGCCGTTCCCGAGGCTCAGGGTCACCTCATGCTCCTTGAGTATCTCAAGAAGGTAATCGAATTCGCTGTACAGAGGGTTCTCCTTGTCGTTATGTAGCATCCAAGCTATCATGAACGCGCCGCCGCGGCTGCAGAGCCCTCCAAACCTGCCACCCTGTGCCTTCAGGCGCTCCAGGCAGATCCTGTTTATTCCCGTGTGTATCGCCATGAAGTTCGTGCCCATCCTCGCCTGCTCATTCACAGCCCGGAACAGGTCATCCTCGCTCATGTCAACCCCGGCGCCGTACTTCCTTATCGCCTCGATGAAGGCCTGGTAGAGCGGAACGCTGCCGACACTGAGGCTCGTCGCCTCTATCACTCTCCGTCGGATCTCGCGCAGGTCGCCGCCCGTTGAGAGCTCCATCAGCGTGTCAGCTCCTGCGCTCTCTGCAGCACGCGCCTTCTCGACCTCCATATCCACATCCACGATATCAGAGCTTGTGCCTATGGATGCGTTCACCTTGGTGCGCAGCCCCTTTCCTATACCAACTGGCTTGGTCTCTCTGTAAGGGGAAACGGGTATCACTATTTTGCCGGTTGCGATGCCTCTGCATATGAATTCAGGGGTCTTTCCCTCGGCCTGAGCCACATATTTCATCTCGTCATTCAGCCTTCCAGCTGCTGCATCCTCGAGCATGCCCATACGATCACCGATATCCAGGAGAGTAAATTTTTATTTAAAGGTTTTTAATCAAAAAAGTTTACTTCTGAGCAATTAATCCTGTCTTATGCAGACTACGGGGCAATATCTCCTCTCATTGAGATCGAGTGCATTCGACATTTGGGATTCACAAGCTTTCTGCCACTGGACATTCCTGAAAGGCAAGTCGTTGCGAGCCGCGACTGGTTGGTGTGGGTTTGTATAAATAGGTTGTTTTAATATTGGTGAGATAGTTCAATAGTACATCCTGTTTTTCCCGGACAAGCCAATTGGCTGCTAAGTAAAAAATATATATCCAGAAAATCTGCTAGATGCTCCAGATCGGAGGGTATTGATTGAGTGGTGCAGGGTTGAGGCACTGCAGCCATCTCGAGGAGGGAGTCCTTGCCCTGATCGGCAGCGATGGGATCGTGCAGTCTGAGCTCGCGAGGCTTCTTGGCATAAGCAGCAGCAGGTGCTCGCGTATCGTGTGCGGCCTGGAGAGGAAGGGGCTTGTGAAGAGGAGCAGGACCACCTTCAGGGGGAGAAGGACGTACCTGATACGGATAAATTCCCCACAGAGGAGACCAATCGACAGCTACTTAGCGGAGCTGTATGTCTTTTTCCTTGTGAGCTCTTCTCGCGAGACCAGAGATCGGGGGCGCTATGCTTGATACTTCTGGAGATCATGCGTCCCGCGAACTGCGTGATGGCAGGAGTTGCGGCCCTCATAGGCATGATGGCATCAGGCGCACTCTTGCACTCGCTGTCTGTGGCGGTTATGGTCTTCTTCGCGGTGTTTCTCATTACCGGCGGAGGCAATGCGATAAACGACTATTTCGACAGGGAGATCGATGCGGTAAACCGGCCCGATCGGCCGATACCGAGCGGCAGGATCTCCCCGCGTGCTGCTCTGATGTGGTCGGTGACGCTCTTCGTTGCGGGATGCGTGATCTCGGGGCTGATAAATCAGAGCTGCCTGGCGCTCGCGGTGTTGAACTCGTTTGTGCTCATAGTCTATGCTGCGAGGCTCAAGGGGATGCCTGCAGCTGGCAACATCGCGGTCTCGTATCTCACAGGCTCGACCTTCCTATTTGGCGGGCTTGCCGCGATGCCCTCGAGCATAACAGCCTTTCTCTCCGTCCTCTCAGCCCTCGCAACACTGAGCAGGGAGATCGTCAAGGATATAGAGGATCTACCGGGAGATCTTGCGCATGGCGCGAAAACGCTTCCCGCGTTCATCGGGGAGAGAATGTCATTCCTCACGGCATCTCTGGCCCTGATAATGGCAATAATGCTGAGCTATCTCGTGCCGCTGGGGATTGAGTACATGGTGGCTGTCAGCACAGCCAATATTGCGTTTCTGGCATCCATAAACAGGATGCTCCGTGGCGATGCCTCCAGATCTCAGAGGTGGATAAAGATCGGCATGGCTCTGGCGCTGGTGGCGTTCTTGCTGGGGTCTCTTCTGTAGCATCAGAGCCACATAAGCGCCGCAGTAGGATGCCCCAAGCGATCTCCTCTCAGTCTGAAGGAGGAATTTTGCGCATGTCGTTCTTTATCAAATCCTCTCCACTATCGATGCGAAGGCGAACCTCTGCTTCACAGCTCCGATTTTTATTTTGAGCCTCTCTCCCGGGGATGCGTTCTTCACGATCACAGCAAAGCCCCTGATCATCGCTATCCCGTCGCCTGTACGTCCTGTGGATTCTATCGTGACTTCGTAGACCTCTCCGGGTCTCACAGGCGCGCTGAGCAGCTTCTTCCCGATGACGTAGATCTCAGCGCTCTCCTTTCTGGATGCAGGTGGTGTGTAGAAGTGCACTGAGGTGAACTCGCGCTTTACCTCCTCGATGTAGTCGTCGAACATATCCCCCTGGAAGACCTTCACCAGAAAGCTGCCGCCAGGCCGCAGAAGACGCTTCGCTATCCGGAGTGCTGCCCTGGAGAGATCTATCGATCTGGCGTGATCCACGTCCCATATCCCTGTGAGGTTCGGGGCAGCATCTGATATCACAACGTCCGCCTGCCCTCCGAGAGCTGCTGCGATCTGCTCCAGGGTCTCGTCCTTCGTGATGTCCCCCTGTATCGTGACGGCCCCCTCAACCGGCTCGATCCTCTCCAAGTCCACGCCCACAACGATGCCGCCGGAGAGCTCCCTTGCCACCTGCAGCCAGCCGCCGGGCGCTGCCCCCAGGTCGACAACTTTTGAGCCCTTCCGGATGATATGAAACTTGGCGTTTATCTGCTTCAGCTTGTACGCTGACCTCGCCCGGTAGCCCTCCTCCTTTGCCTTCCTGTAGTAGTAATCCCTCTGATCTCTGGCCATACATTCACCCTGGACGCGATCTGCTGACAAATCCTGACAGCCGCTTCATGGCCTCGTATTTCTCCTTATCGCCCAGCTTCGCCTCCTGAAGCGCCTCTCGGAGATGTTCTATGCTGCGATCGTAGTTCTCCCTGTCCACAGGATACGGATATCCGTCCTTCCCGCCGTGGGCGAAGCTGTACTTCGCAGGGTCCCTCCAGCTCGGCTGTGCCCCGAAGATCAGCTCTGATATCAGGGAGAGGGCGCGAATCCTCTTCGGGCCCATCCCCCTGAGCATTATCAGCTCTTCATAACTTTCTGGCTGCAGCTCATAGGCGGCCTGCAGGATCTTGAGGCCGTCTCTGCCTATATCCACAGGAAGAATCTCGTGCCTCGCAGGCATCCTCAACATCTGCGGAAAATCCTCCAGGCTCCGCTGTGCTGTGTACCTCCTTATGTGAGCGGGGCCATCCCTGACTAGATCGAGCGTGGCCTGCCTGTTCTCCATGCTCTCCCTCGATGTGAGATCCAGAACCCTGGATTCGAGGCTCTCTGCGCATATGGCTGTGTGCGGCTCCTCGATCATGCTGTGTAAACAATCTGAAAGCCAGTGATACCTGCGCGCATATCTCTCGTTCATACCCTGCTGGACCACAGCCCAGTCGCCCTTCGATGTCAGTATGAATGCATGGTGGTAAAGCCGGTAACCGTCCTGCACGAGGGCGTTGTCAACCTTCGCAGAGAGCCTGCTCGCCCTTATGAGCTCCTCGATCTTTCTCTCCGGCAGCGAGAAGATCTCCCCGTATCTCAGGATCTCATCAGGGGTGTTCAGAGATGTTGCACCCTTTCCTCCAGCAACCACCACCCCATCCTCCGGCCGGAGAGAGGCCTTGAGTGCCCCGGTGGTCGTTGTCGTCGTGCCCGATGAGTGCCAGTCAAAACCGAGGACGCAGGAGAACGCCTGGAACCAGAATGGATCCGAGATCCTGCGGAGGAGCTCACTCTCATCGTATTCATATATGATAGCCCTGGCTATCTCGCCGGCGAGAAGCCGCATCCTCCTGAAGAGCCACGGTGGCGCTCTGCCATCATGGAGCGGGAGATCTGCGGTTCCTGTTCGGTTCATATCCTTCACAGTATTTTCCGTCCATGTTCATAATCTCTCCGAGGGGGCTGTCCTGTGGGTAGCATCAAGGGGATTCCCATGCATATCAATATCGGATTGCTCCAGGGACCTGTCCGAATAAGATAAAAGCCAGAGCTGAGTATAATGTTACTTCAATGAAATTTAAAGAGGTGATGCCGGATGACATCCGTATCTTTGATTTCTGTGTTATCCAGCATACCCCTATTCAGCA
>NZ_JANIHG010000058.1 GCF_024518575.1 Methanothrix sp.
GAGACGGCAAACGAACCGGATGCGCTCTCTGCATCCAGCTACTCGGTGCAACTGTCTTCGGCTCACAAGAGCATAAGCCCTTGGTGCTGCATTCCTATGTATTTCGAGCGCTGGATGTTATTGCGTATGCTGTCCGCCAATTCAAACCCATCACCTGCTATCGATCTCTGCGATCTTATTTATTGATTCAAGCTCTCGACATAACGCTGAGCTCAACGCAAAATATTTGGAAGCGGGTGAGAGGTTGGACGCCGATCCAGGGAGGAGACCCTCTCACCGGGTGCTATATGGCATCTGGAGTTTATCCAGATATCTTGAGTATAGACAATTTTATTTACTTAAACCTTCCGGCCGACCGCGCATTCTGGACTCAAACAACCGTCAGCGCGCATAAGGGGGTGCGAATAGAGCTGAAGATATCGCGAAATATATCGGCGTGAACCTTCCTGGGCTCGAACAGGAGGCAACAGGGTAGCCTGTGCCGGGATGGGCGCTGTTGATCAATGATATACAGATACACAGTCGGCCAGAGCTGCAGCTGCAAACGCAGGCGGATTGCGCTGAAACATGCACTTAAAAATGTTAACATTATCGGAGCAGGAACCCACATATGCCGCTGGCTCTGAATAAGACAATATCCTTGCGTCTCCAAGCTTCAGCTAAGGTTATATACATTAAAAACTTAATGATTAAGCATGAACTATGGCTACACAGGCTATGTGGCCACGCAGGGCTCGGATGAGGTGGATATCGCCGATTTCCTTAGAAGTCTCGGATTCCTCGAGGACGAGGTATTCAGCGTTGTGTACGAGCTGAACTCGTACAGAACGATACCTGGCACCACTCTTGAGAGATACATCCACAGAGTCGTCTCATCTATCGTTGAGGAGGAGAGGATATCATTCCTCAAGGGGCTCCTTGTGGGAATAGCCATACGCCAGGTCGTCGATACGATCCAGGATGATGATGAGCCTCCACTCAGCGATGAGGAGGCACTGCTGCTGGAGGAGCTGAGGAGACTCTCCTGATGGGTAGATCCAGGGCGGAGATTCCGGTCTTCGTGCCTGACTGGATTCAAAATGCACCGCAGTTGACGATCTCGCGGAGCACTCGCCCGCCCCGAGAGCTGCCCTCTCGCGCTCGATGTAGCTGGGCTGAGGAAAATTCAGCTGGCACGACCATCGGATTCAGCATTCCGCAGCGATTATCAGTTAGCTGAGTGATTTCGTAGCTATCGATTTTGGTGTCGTGTACCATCATTGAGATCCGCAACATGTATCCTCACCGGCTTCAGGAAGTATCGCCTCAGCGGATCTCAACCCAGACCTGTTCGTTCGGTGATCCGAGTCAAAAACCGATTTTTGACATGCTGCAACAGATTGAGGTTCCTGACGACAGCCACACACTTTGGCTTGAAAGATTGAGACGTCAGAATCGACAGACACTGAAGAAACATTCCACGAATACTGCAGGTTCAGACGCTTCCTATCGCATTGATACAGACGATCCAATATCAAAGGGCAGCGCCGGGTAAAAGACTGTAAGTTAGCAGCCCCATGGGCTGCTGATGAATGGCCTCTTTCTCCGGGGCATTCTGGGCTCAGGATTCGGCTCTGGCTTCTCCCAGTCGTAAACGCCAAACCAGCTCACTTGAGCTAAGCCGTACATGGATGTATCTCTATCGAACATATCGGTCAACATCTCTTCGACATTTGACGAATATAAGCTTTTGGGTTATGATTGGGGCGTGGTGCCAGCTCCAGCGAACCCATCAAGCCTGGAGGATGCTGTTGTTCTTCAGTCTCCTCCGGAGCAGTAATTATATACCACACCATCTTCTATGCCATCTCAGTTCAGAGGGTGATCGTTGATGGCAAAGATCAAGGCAGGCGTCCTGGGAGCGACGGGCGCTGTGGGACAGCGTTTTATCGAAGGACTCAGGGAGCATCCGTGGTTCGAGCTCACGAGCCTGGCGGCATCTGACAGAAGCGCAGGAAAGAAGTATCGCGAGGCTGCGAGATGGAGGCTTGAGAGCGAGCTGCCTGAGGAGTTCGCAGATATGACCGTTGTCAGGGTCGATCCAAAGGAGGTCGACGCTGATATAGTATTCTCAGCACTACCATCTGATGAGGCGAAAAAGGTTGAGGCGGAGTTCGCGGCGGCAGGGTTCGTCGTCGCCTCGAACACCGCGACGAACAGGATGGTTCCGGACGTCCCTCTTCTGATACCGGAATGCAATCCCGATCACATAGATCTCATAAAGATCCAGAAGGAGCGGAGGGGATGGGAGGGTTACATCACCACGAATCCAAACTGCACCACCATCATGTTCGCACTCACGCTCAAACCGCTGATGCAGTTCGGCATAGAGAGCGTTCATGTAGCTTCGATGCAGGCGGTCAGCGGCGCCGGGTACGAGGGCGTGCCATCCATGGCGATCCTGGACAACATCATACCCTACATTGCAGGCGAGGAGGAGAAGGTCGAGACTGAGGCCCAGAAGATCCTGGGAAGGTTTGATGGGGAGAGGATAGTTCCGGCGGATTTCACCGTGAGCGCGAGCTGCCATCGCGTTCCCGTTATGGATGGGCACACTGAGGCCGTATGGGTCAGGATGAAAGAAGATCCCACGCCGGCTGAGGTCAGGCAGGCCTTCCTGGACTTCAACCCCGGGCTGGATGATCTCCCGACGTCTCCCAGGAAGGCGATAATAGTAAGAGATGAGCCGGACAGGCCGCAGCCCAGGCTGGACAGGAACGCCGGAAGAGGCATGTCAGTCTCTGTTGGGAGGATCAGGCCGGGTATCAGGTACATCTGCATGGGCCACAACACGATACGCGGCGCAGCTGGAGCGAGCATACTGAACGCCGAGCTTCTCCACAAAAAGGGCCTGCTCTGAAATGCTGCTCGTAGCCTGGGAGTCGACAGGAGCCTGCAACCTGAGCTGCAGCTACTGCAGGGCGTCTGCCGAGCCTGTGCCATCTGCAGATGAGCTCAGCACTGATGAAATAAAAGGTCTGATCAGAGAGATAGCTCCCCTGGGAGCTATGCTGATAATCTCCGGAGGCGAGCCTCTCCTCCGGGAGGACGTCTTCGAGGTTGCGAGATATGCTGCTGATTGCGGGGTGAGGGCCTCTCTCGCCTCAAATGGCACGCTCATAACACCTGAGATCGTGGACAGGATCCTCCTGTCAGGGATCTCCAGGGTGAGCATCAGCCTCGACGGCGCGCGCGCGGAGACGAACGATGCGACAAGGGGAAGGGGCTCATTCGATCTGGCCCTCCGCGGCATGCGGGCTCTGAGTGGACGGGTCGAGTTCCAGATCAACATGACGGTCACGCCAGGAAACGTCGATGAGCTTGACCCTCTTTTAGATCTCGCGGAGCGGGAGGGCGCGGCAGCTGTGCACATATTCTTCATGGTCCCCACCGGCAGGGGCAGAGATGTCGAGAGCATCTCTCCTGAGATGCAGAGATCTCTTCTTGAGAGAATTGCATCTGAAGAGAGATCGATCGAGATCCGTCCGACGTGCGCGCCGCAGTACGGAAGGCTGCTCGTGGGGAAGGAGAAATCGCATGCGAACAGCGCTGGGGGATGCATAGCAGGGATAAGGTTTGTGTTCATATCGAGAAGCGGCGATGTCTTTCCATGCGGCTACTTCCCGGTATCTGTGGGCAACATACGCGAGTCCTCTTTCTCAGAGATATGGAGCAGCTCACCGCTTCTGAACGATCTCAGGGAGCGAAGGCTGAGGGGCAGATGCGGGAGCTGTGGCTACATAAGAATGTGTGGCGGCTGCAGAGCCAGGGCATACGCGCTCACAGGCGATTATCTCGAGGAGGATCCGACATGCGCCTGGAGGTGATCCATTGGATGAGATCGATCTGAGGATCCTCGCGGCGCTCCAGGAGTCTTTTCCTGTTGTTGAGAGACCCTTCATGGAGCTCGCGGAGGGCCTGGGCATCGAGGAGGATGATCTCATAAGAAGAGTCTCCAGGCTGAAGGAGCTCGGGCTCATCCGCAGGATCGGGCCGATTCTGGATCTGAGACGTCTCGGTATGAGCGGAGTTCTCGTCGCGATGAAGGTATCTCCCGAAGATGCAGATCGTGTTAGCTCTGTCGTGAACGAGTACGATGAGGTATCTCACAACTATCTCAGGCCGAACGATAGCGGCTACAATTTATGGTTCACGATATCCGCGCCTGCGGAGCGTGTTGATGAGATAATATCGGAGGTAAAGAGAAGGAGCCGGTGCGAGATGCTCGTGCTTCCGACCATCAGGATTTTCAAGATAGGAGTCAAGTTTGACATCATTTGAGGAGGTTGAAGATTTGGATAAACCTGTGCTTATAGATTTCTTCGCTGCCTGGTGCGGCCCCTGCAGGATGCAGACACCGATAATGGAAGAGCTGGAGAAGAAGTACGGCGGTAGGATAGAGATCAAAAAGATAGATGTCGATAACAACATGGAGCTCGCGAACAGGTACAACATCATGGTGGTGCCGACGATAGTTCTTGAGAAGGATGGCAAGGAGGTGCGCCGCTGGCTGGGCGTCACGTCAAAAGAGGAGCTGAGCAGCGCTATCGATGAGATTCTCTAGGAGGCGTTCGCATAGGGGCGCGTCGGATCCATGATCTGTTCAGAGAGCTTGGGGTCTCACCCATAAGAAGGCTGAACGGCAACGGCAACCCTGCTCCGCACCTCTCGCTGCTCTTCGATGGTCACAAGTTCTCTGTGGACACCAGCAGGGCTCCGGGCTCTGACCAGCCGGATGCATATCTAATAACTCATGCGCACAGCGATCACCACGGAAGCTCCGCGATGAGGTCACCTAGAGCGATAGCATCCCGGGAGACAGCGCTGGCTCTCGAGATCAGGCATGAGAGGGACTATGCTGGCATGAGCTTTGAGATCGGAGACTCCCTGGATGTCAATGGTGTTGAGCTGCGAACATACCCCACAAGGCACACAATAGGATCCTCTGCGTTTTACTGGGAGAACAGTTTGGGTGTGAGGATACTCGTAACAGGGGATGTGAAGGACTACAGGTCTCTTCCCAAATGCGATCTTCTTGTAGCAGAGGCGAACTACGGGGACCCCTGGGATTCGTCCTGCATATTCGACGATGATCTGAACGGATTCTGGGAGGCTCTCAACTCGGGATCATCTTTCGGAGCATACGCTTTCGGCAAGGCGCAACGTGCGGTATCTCTGATAAGAGCGATGGGATTCAGCGATCCGATCGGCATGGACGAGGAGGGGAGAAGGCTCACAGAGGCGCTGATGCCTGATGCTGGAGACATCATTGATTTCCGGGATTGTGATGGCGTCTCTGTCGTGACCCCAAAAAACCTGCCGCTTGTCCGCTCGCCTGAGAGGTACATGCTCACCGGAAGGACGGATGCGTCATGGAAGCGGATACGTCTGAGCGACCACCTGGATTTCCGCGGGATAATGAGAATGCTCGACCACGTCTCCCCTGAGGCTGTGATCTTCTACCATCCCGCGGGCGCCAGATCAAGACTTCTCGCGCACTACCTCAGAGCCGCAGGTTGCGCCGCGATATCGCTCGAGGAGATCGATCTCTTCGAGAAGAGAATGTGAGAACTCGCATCCACATGTAATATGCGCTCGAAGAGGAGTCCTCTGAACGCGACCAGCGCATCGACAGGAGATGTTAAAGCTCTGCTCCATTCCTCAGCTCGAACTCGATCTCGCAGCTCTCATCTCCTCTGCAGATCCTTCTCCCCCTTCTGGGAACGATGCCGTCGCCGAACTCGGATGCCCAGACCTCCAGCTCGCTCCAGCATATCCTGGATCCGACGCTCTCGTTCAGCTCAGCCCTCCCCGCACGGACCATGATCTCGTGCCATGGGCATCTGGTCACCACGAACCTCACGCATCTCCCGTCAGATGATGTGGCGAACTCGAACTCCTCAAGGGAGAGCTTTGCTGCGAAGCATCTCATGAGAGAATCCAGGCCCTTTGGGGCATTCATCATCGACTTCAGGGCTCTCGCCTGTATCTTCGGCATCACCCTCCATACATCATCGTCTATCTCCAGAGCGGTATCGAAGCCGTAGCGCTCCTCGACCTTCATGAACCACAGCCCGTCGACGGCTCTGTAGCTCCGCTTGAAGTACTCTATAACATCTACCTCATCAAGATCAGGCCCTGC
>NZ_JANIHG010000051.1 GCF_024518575.1 Methanothrix sp.
GATACTCGCTCATCTGTGACCTCGATTGCGACTATCTCCTTCGTCTTCACGTCAACCGCCAGATGGACCTTGATCCAGCCTCGATGGACCTTCCATTTCTCTCGCACCCATTCGCCACGGTTGGTCATATCCCCTTAGAGTCTACAGCTATCACAACAGGCTCATCGCTGGACAATATCGTCTCTGGAAGGCTGAGCTTCAGCTGAGTGCCACGTCTCCAGATATTTAATCCGTAGGCTTGATCTCAGGTATCAGCTCCGAGAGTTTTCTCAAGAAGCCCTCTAGCTGCCGATAAGGTAGGTGGAAGATAACATGAATCCAGAAGCTCGATAAATGACCAGGGATAGGCAAACTTCCTCCCGCGCTTGCCGCGGTTTAGTTCCTCCAGATCTCGCTCCCAGCTCTCCAGAAAGTCGAAACACTACAACCTGCTGTGTTGAATAATTAAGAGCTCTAAGGTCGATAGCTATCGATTTTTACTAGAATTACAATTCGTATGAATCCAGCCTCTACTATCGGATTCTCAGACATTATCCAACACAGCACTACAACCGAAAGATTTATATTCGACTATAGACGTAGGCAGATATGGCAAAAGTCGTACCATTTTCCTCCCTCCTACATCCCAAACGACTTTTGCTCCCTCCTTTCATTTTCCAATGTATTTACCGCTTGCGCTTCAGCCTCATCTTGCACCAAGGCACTTGAGAGCGGTATCCAGCTCCCTGACGCTCATCTGCCCTGGCGCAGTGGGCTCTGTCACATAGCCGTAGGTCAGCACAGATCCGTAGAGTGGGGCTACAACCCTCAGATGTCTGCCAACAACACCCATACCGATAACGCATAGAGGGCGATCCTCATCTAGAACAATCCTCAGGAGATCCAGCGCATCCCGCATGGAGCGGGGGGTGACGGCTATCTTCACCACATCCGCACCCGCGCGCCTTGCGTCCTCTATTATGGATCGCACGTTCTCTGGCACGCCATTGAAGTCGTGGTATGATATCAGAGCAGGGCATGAGATGTTATCCAGGAGCAGATCCCTGCCCGGCGCCATCAGCTCGATGTCGATGATATCTGAAAAGCGCGAAGCTTCAATGAGAATACCTATTCTTTGCTCCTCCGACCCCCTGAAGGAGCCGCCCTCTGATGAGATGCGGTTCGTTGCCATCAGCGGCAGCGATACTGACGCCCTTATCTCTCTCATCACATCAGGATCCTCAAGAAGATCGAGACGCACCTCTATGAGGTCAGCTCCCTGTGACTCGGCGCTTCTCGCCGCGCGTTCCGCATCCGCCCCGAGCGATGCGACTATTGCAGGGGTTTTGATCCTCAAACTGCCAAGATCAAGCGTTCTGCGGCACATCGCACATCTCCACTGTTGGAACAGTGCTCATCGCATCGGAGATCACTCATCTCTCGATTATCGTCTCCTCGATGCTCATGCCGAAGTGCCTCGCGCTGCCCTCCTGATGCACCAGAACCTTATCACCAGGTTTAAGCTCTGCAACCGATATCGGGGTTCCGTCATCTGATACGAGCTTTATCGTCTCTGCATTCTGCAGCAGCGTGCTCACCCTGTCGCCATCGATCTCCGCCTCGACCAGGATCATCGGCCTCCGCTCGATCTTGACCCTGCCGACGACTGCGGTTCTCGTCATCCCGTCGCTGTCCACGATCGTGACCTCATCTCCACTCTTGAGCTCTGAGAGGTACCTTGTTTTATCTCCAACCCGTATGTACGCATGGACTGCCCCTGCATTCACGCGGAACGGCCTTGCCGCGACATACGGACTCTCCTCAGCCTCGCTCTGCACCAGGAAGAACGCTCTCGACTGTGAGCCCACAAGCATGCCCTCGCCTCTCCGCATAAGACTGCATGTATCGACGCATACCCTGTCGCCCATGCCGACAGGCTTGACAGCGACCACAGTCGCAGCTCTCAGATCTATCCTGCTCATAGCAAGACGCTCTGCCGCTGCCTGGACCCGCTTGATCTCAGATGGGTCCCGGGTATCAAGAAGCACGCCATCAGCACCGTGCTCGAGCGTGGAGAGGGCGACCTCGGCCTCCTCGGAGGAACGAACGCAGCTGATTATCCGGCAATCATATCCCTGGAGCGCTGCGATCATGTTCTCCAGCGGTATGACCTTCCAGTCGGTTCCGACAACGAGGAGATGATCAACATGTCTGCCGAGCTCTGTGGCGAAGAGCTCATCCTCCTTTGAGCGTATCTCAACATATCCCCCGATGGGCCTGCCCATCTTCTCGGCGGCCTCGATCTGATTCTCTCTGGGCATTGATGCGTCAAGTATCAGAATATCCTCGGATCCACGCTCGCGGCCGAAGCATGCGATCTTTATGCTGCCGAGCTCCCGCACAAGATCGATGTGATCTCTGCTCACAACCACAAAGTCGAAGCCGGATTCGAGCGCTGTGGTTATGAGCGGCTTTACATCCTCCCATTCAGTTGCAAGCGCCATGAGCCATTTCTCTTTCATAATACCTCCCGCAGGGATGGGCTTAGGGCCCCAGCCAGACTGGCTGGTATGAGCCCTCAGTGGTGCTGGTATGCTACTCAGACTCATGCCTGTATATTAACCCTCGGACTGTGTGGCAGAGCCTGTTTGGGGACCTGAAAGCCGACTCTGTGGAAACTTCGAATCTGTCGGAGGGCTTCGACAAAGTCGAAGCGCAGAAAGCCACCTTCGGGAGTCGATATGCAGAGATGCCTCGACAAAGTCAAAGCATGGCGAAACAGAAAAGCAAAAATCCCCCTAGGACCTGCCCAAATAATGTTCACCGGACGTTTTTCTCGGGACGCTGAAGAGCTGGTGCATCGTCTTACGAAGAAGCCTGTCCGAATAATGTTCACCGGACGTTTTTCTCGGGGAGCTGCTGACTTTGATGTGTTGATATGCACCTGTCAGACTCCTAGAACCGCGCATGCGATCTGCTCCAGTGTTGGATCGACTTCACACACTGTTGTTTTCGCGCTTATCCACACGTTCGGGTGGAGTCTGCGATCCGCTCAGAGAAAGCGTCTCAGCAAACTGGAGGTAGCCGCACATCGGCCTTCCCACAGGCACGATCCTGAGCGATGCCCTCCCGCCCTCCACAAGAAGTTCTGCTACAGATGGTGGAGAGAGACGGGGCCTCGTAGGGCTCCCCGGGCATAACATCATCCGACTCCCATCCCGCTGGAAGATCGGTTTGTGGAAGTGGCCGAAGAGGAGGAGATCCACATCCATCTCCCTCGCCATCATGGCTATGCCGGGGGAGTCGGGGGAGTGAGATGGTCTGTGTATGATGCCCACCCTCAGCCCCTCGATATCAAGCTTCAGACGCTCGGGAAGGGCTCTCTTCAGATCATGATGATCCGAGTTCCCAGCCACTGCATGTGTCTCCCCAAGAGACCCGAGATCCCTCAAGACCTCTGTACTGACGAGATCGCCCGCATGCAGTATCATATCGTATCCTGACAGGATCTCCAGGAGCTCCTCGGGAATGCGATCGAGATGCGTATCAGATATCAGGAGTATCTTCACATAATCACCTGGTTGAATGGAACGCGGAAACTCCGGTCTCCAAGCCGGAGTGGTTGGTGACTTATCCTGCCTCAAGAGCAGGGCTTCCTGCGCTTCGACTTGTTGTCAAAGCCCTCCGACAGATTCGAAGGTCTCATAGATCTGGCTATCCAGTATCTCCACAGGATCTACCCCTCAGTCCGAGGGTGAGTGTGTTCAACGCTGCGTTATGATCTCGATCCAGGTTCAGTCCGCAATTCGGGCAGACATGGACTCGATCTTTCAAAGTTTTTGGCACGAGAGAACCACAACCTGAACAGAGCTGTGATGTATACGTTGCGTCAACCGGTTCAACCGGCTTACCAGCCCTCTCAGCTATTTACAGTTTTCGTACGGGCTTACTCCTAAAAAATGGGAGTCTGCGCCCTGCCCGCTCCTATCACTGAGATCAGTAGCTTGTGGCAGTGAAAAATTCGCGATCTTTTATGCCAGTGAACGCCGAATCCAGAAGTGCCATTCGGCGAGTGTGACTCGCAGACAGCTCTTACGCGGCGATTTCAGGCGATCCATCTGGCAGTCTCACAGAAGCTTCCTGCACTCGACCTTCATGCAGTAGCCCACCACAACGTTGAAGCCCTCGTCTGCGAGCTCACGTGCCACGGTCATGTCCTCAGTGCCCGGCTGGAACCAGACGGTCCTGCATCCCTTCGCCCTGACCTCCTCCGCCACCTCCCTGGCTGCGGATGGCCTTCTGAACACATCCACTATGTCTATATCCACTGGTACGTCTCTCAGTGATGAATAGACACGCTCCCCCAGGATCTCCTCTCCGACATGGTTCGGATTTACGAAGAACATCCTGAAGCCGTAAGTCCTTACGACGAGCGACACGAAGAAGCTGGGTCTATGTGGATCTTTGGAGGCGCCCAGGACCGCCACGGTCCTGGACGCTTTAAGCAACTTTTTCAGTTCTTCATCGCCCCTTATAATAGGCACCTGTCACACCTGCCTCACAACAGGGCATGTCACGCTCTTCCACCCAGCCAGACCTCCGAGAACAACCGCTATGCTATTCCAGCCATGCCTCTTGAGGAACGATGCTGCCACCATGGAGCGCATGCCGCTGCCGCAGAATATGTAAACCGCTTTCTCTCTTGGCACCTCGTCCATCCTGCGGGGCAGCTGCGTGACGTGGATGTGATGCGCCCCGGTTATGCTCTCCTCTGAGACCTCCTTCTCGGATCTCACATCGAGTATCCATGCCTGGCCGCCCTGATCCAGATGTCTGCAGAGCTCCTGGACAGTCACAGTTCTCACAGAGATGCTCTCCAGGCCGGCCATGTGCCAGGCCAGCATCCCTCCGCCAAGGTATCCTATGATCTCATCGTAGCCCATTCTCATCAGAATTCTGCCCGCCCTGTCGATCTCATCGCCCACCAGGATTAACGGCATATCGTACGGGAGATACCATCCTGCGAGTGCAGAGAGCCCATCCATCCATATGAACTGCGATGCAGGTATGTGGGCCCCGCCGTATGCGATCTCAGATCTCGTATCAAGAATCAGGCACTCATCGAGCGCATCCGCAACCTCCTTTGGGGAGAGGGGGGAGACAGCACGCCTCTTGGGCCTGTGCCCCTTTAAGTTCAGCTCCTCCATCCGCCTGAAGTACGGGGGCCTCTCGAGCTCAACAGCAACACTTTTGATGAACTCATCCCTGCTTCCAGCCCTAAGCTTCGGGTTGTGGAGTCTCTCAATCCCTATCGTCGTCCAGGGGCGGTCTGTTATCGCAGATCCGCACACAGAGCCAGTCCCATGCGCTGGGCAGAGGAGGACCCCGTCACCCAGCGGGAGGATCCTCTGAAAGATGCTCTCGTAAAGCATGCCTGCAAGCTCCTCAGCGCGGTCCATGCCGAGGAGATCCACGCGCCCGACATCTCCCGCGAAGAGCGCATCTCCCGTGAAGACCGCGTGTGGAACTCCGGCGCGATCCTTCAGGAGATAGGCCATGGAGCCGAGCGTGTGCCCGGGAGCTGATATCGCCTCGATCTGCCAGGAGCCAATGCGCCAGACCTGCCCATCTCTGGCGGGCGCGCCGTACTGGTAATCGAGCTCAGGGTCCGCATGCCAGACAGATGCTCCCGTAAGGGCGGAGAGCTCCACAGAGCCTGTGATGTAGTCCTCATTCCTGTGCGTCTCAAGGATGTCTGTTATGCGCATACCGTTTCTCGAGGCGATATCCACATAGACATCGCAATCCAGCCTCGGATCTATGACAACCGCACTCCTAAGGTCGCCTACGATGTAAGAGTAATGCGCCAGCCCCTCGGAGGCGATCCTCTCAAAGAGCATGCTCTCACCTTGGATTCGGGCCTGTGACCGTCGGGTTCTCCGGATAGGAGGACCACTCTGTGAAGGATCCCTCGTAGATCCTGACATCTGGATGTCCAAGATAGTATTTGAAGAAGAGGTACTCGTTTGTGGCCTCCCTGCCTGTTCCGCAGTATACGATTATCCTTTTGCCCTCGAGGTCGAAGCCGCCAATCAGGGATCGCAGCTCCTCATCATCTCTAAGAAGTCGACTGTTATTCTCTGTCATCAGCCGCCTCCATGGAAGGCTGTGCGCGCCAGGGATGTGCCCAGGCTTGACCCACATGCTCTGGCCCTCATACGATGGCGTAGGCCTTGCATCAAATAACATAACATCCTCTCTCCCCATAATGCTCTTCAGCTCCTCCATCTCCACGAAGTGCTCGCGCCTTATCTCAGATCTGAAGCTGCCCTCCTGGGCATCAGGAAATTCCTTCGTCAGCTTCCGTCCGGACTCCATCCAGCTCTCGATGCCGCCATCGAGAATGTGCACCATGCGGTGGCCGAAGCGTACGAGCGCGTACGCGACCATCGTCTGCTCCAGGCCATCACCAAGACCCGCCGCGCATCTGCTGTAAACGCCAGGGCCGCTGTAGACAACCACCGGCACATCTCCGGATATCCCCATGCTTCTGAAGATAACCTCTATCGACTCTGCCGGCACGAAGCTGGCCGGCTGCCTCCTGCGTGCAACCCTGAGAAGTCCCTCATTCATGTACACAGCACCAGGGATGTGTCCCATTATGTAGTCGTGCACGTTCGGCTGTGCATCGATTATTCGCACATCCTCCATGTTATCATCCAGCCAGTCCGGAGATACCCATCTGACCTCGCTCTTTGAGGGATACGGATACTCTCTCATAGAACTCATACCCCACTCTGCAACATAACAGCAGCATATTTTCTTGCAGGATTCTATTTCAATTTATCCGGTCTGCGGACGTATGGATGCGTAGATCAGCGTCCCGAGCACCTCATCCGGCTGAGCACTCGCTCAGAGGGTTACATGTAAATGTGGGTTGCTGTGTTGGATAAGTCCTAAAATTCGTAACCGAAGGCCATTAGGGGTAAAGATGGAAATTAGCCAAGAATCAATGCCGAGAGATGGAATTCTGAAAAAGTTATCCAACACAGCAATGTGGGTCTAAAAACACATCATTCGATGAGAATCCATAAAAAGGGCCAGGATCCATCGATATTTCGCATGATGCGCTGGGAGAGTAACAGCAGGGCAACACATCGCGATCGATTGCTCAGCTTTTGAGACGGCCTCGATATGAGTCTATTTGTATCTGTATGAACAAAAAAGTGGGACTTTGGCCCCAAATTATTCTGGGAGACTCGCAGCAGCGGTTGGTCGCCTCGGAGCTGCGTTGCCTAAGGGCTTGTTGGAACTGTATGGTACGGAGGGTTTGTCGAATACTGCCTTATGTCGTACGTATCCCTGGTCCTGACGAACTGCTGTATATCGTAGGTCGGCTTCTGCTTTAAGTACGCCTGTACGTCGTAAAGCGGCTTCTGTCTGAAGTACATCTCAACATCGTACGTATCCCTGGTCCTGACGAACTGCTGTATATCGTAGGTCGGCTTCTGCCTGAAGTACGCCTGTACGTCGTAAAGCGGCTTCTGTCTGAAGTACATCTCAACATCGTACGTATCCCTGGTCCTGACGAACTGCTGTATATCGTAGGTCGGCTTCTGCCTGAAGTACTGATCTACATCAT
>NZ_JANIHG010000015.1 GCF_024518575.1 Methanothrix sp.
AAGTACGCCTGTACGTCGTAAAGCGGCTTCTGTCTGAAGTACATCTCAACATCGTACGTATCCCTGGTCCTGACGAACTGCTGTATATCGTAGGTCGGCTTCTGCCTGAAGTACTGATCTACATCATATCCCTGGACAGCCCGCGAATCCTCCTGAGCGGAGGCTGTGAGCATCATTGCAGATAAAACCACCATCAGGAGCAGTGCTTTGCATATAAAAATTCTCATGTCTGGTCCTCCCTGCTACAAGCGCATGTAATCCAACATAACGCTATTGTTATGTCACTGATTCATCATGGGTTTTGTATATAACTTTAACCCGTGGCGCGGAGGGCCTGAACGTGGATCCTCCAGACTTCAAATATGGAATGAGAAGAGGAGGCGGTGGTCAAATACCCGAATGGGATCGCTGGAATCGACAGCTATGCACGGAGAAATCCCCTGAGTCCAGACGGACTGAGAGCTGAAGGTTTCGATGATATGTGTCCGATCGAACGCCGCGGATCTCGATGAGGTACACGACGAAAACGGCGCACGTTGCTGTATTGGATAAGTCCTAAAATTCGTAACCGGAAGGCCATTAGGGTAAAGATGGAAATTAGCCAAGAATCGATGCCTAGAGATGGAATTCTGAAAAATTTATCCAACACAGCAATGGTAAAAAATCATGATGCCAATCGAGCTCTTTCATGGTAACTAGCTTGTTACGTCACGCAGAGATCAAGAGCATGTCTCCTCGCAGCGTTCATGCGGTATCATCTCAGAGAGCGGTGACCTCTGAGAGGTGGTTCCTAAAGACCGCCTCCTTCGCATGAACTGCTGAACTGCTGGAGGTTCGAGCACTGCGAGATGCAGATGCACACTTTCTATAAATATCTACAAGTTTCAAAACAAATTATTTATATGATTACGTTATTTCTATTATATGTAAAAGCTCTTTGGTTAATGGTGGTCGTGGATGAAGGATTACACTGTAAAGGTGCTGGATGATCGGGATCTGGAGTTCATCGAGGCGCTGAGAAGCCTTGGTGTGCAGAGGAATGTTGCGGCTCTGCTCACGTATCTGTCAAATGCGAAGGAGGTCTCTTCGAGGGAGATCGAGATGGGCACAGGGCTCAGGCAGCCAGAGGTCAGCATAGGGATGAGGTACCTCAGACAGAATGGGTGGATAGAGGAGCGCGATGTCAAGGGCGAGGGCAAGGGCAGGCCGATGAAGGTATACACACTTAAGGTCTCGATAGACGAGATCATAAAGCACTTTGAGGATCAGAAGCTTAAGGAGTCTGCAAAGGCGATGGAGTCGATAAGGAAGCTGAGGGAGCTGACCTCCACGGCCTGACCTCTTTAGAGGGAAAATATAATTAAGTTGGAGCACAGATCAATCATAGGGAGTAGCTGAGCAGCGGTGATGGTTCTTGCGAGGTTCTGTTGGCGTTATAGTGGGTGAGACAAGCCCACTGCAGTTCAAATTCATGATTCACGGAGCTGTGGGCAGGGGAGACTATGTGAAGGTAAGGGGCGATGGCAAGAGCTGGATACTGGCCCAGGTTGAGGAGATAAGAAGATCGAACACCGCGTACAGCATCGCTCACATGGAGAGGGGCTGCACCCAGACATGCAGGGAGTGGGTCGTCGCAGACGCGCGTGTTATCGGCGTGCCCTCAGATGGTCGCATAAGAGCGCCCGCAACGCCGCCGAGGCCTGGCGAGGAGGTTTATGCTGCAGATGAGAAGATGATAGCTGCTGCACTTGGGCTTTCAAAGGGCGATATGTACATAGGCATCCTGAAAGGGCACGACCTCAGGGTGGAGCTGGATGCCAATACCCTTGTGCAGAAGCACTGCAGCGTTCTGGCGAAGACCGGCAGCGGCAAGTCGTACACTGCTGCAGTGATACTGGAGGAGCTGCTCGATAAGGGCGTGGCGCTTCTTGTGATAGACACGCACGGCGAGTACGGCTCGATGAGGTATCCGAACAGGGAGGGAGAATTCAGCAGGTTTGGTGTGAAGCCAAAGGGCTACAACATAACAGTGTACACACCAGCGAATCTTGCGGTAAACCCGAGGGCGGACAGGCCGTTCAGATTCGATGGACTGAACCTCTCCGCCAGGGATATAGCCAGGATGCTCCCCGACGACCCGACCAATGGATCTGTGGCTCTTCTCTACGAGGCGATAGCAGCTCTGAAAGCGGAGAGGGAGAGCTACGATCTCGAGGATATAATAAAGCAGGTTGAGAGGTCCAGCTCCAAGTCGAAGTGGACGCTGATCGGGCAGCTCGAGCAGCTCCTCGAGATGGGCATCTTTTCAGGAGAGCCGACGAGGCCTGAGGAGCTTCTCCAGCGGGGCCATGCCTCTGTGATCGACATGACCGGAGTCCCACAGGAGATGCAGCCGATGATAGTTGCAAAGCTGCTCACAGACCTCTTCGAGGCGCGGAAGCTTGGAAGGGTCTGCCCCGGGATGGTTGTCGTAGAGGAGGCCCACAACTACATACCCGAGAGGGGAACTGGCAAGGCAGCGTCAACATCGATAATAAGAACTATCGCTGCAGAGGGGCGTAAATTCGGCATGGGCCTGATGATAATAAGCCAGAGGCCTGCGAGGGTCGATAAGAACGTGCTCTCTCAGTGCAACACCCAGATAATAATGCGTGTGACCAATCCAAACGATCTCAAAGCTTTATCGAAAGGGCTGGAGGGGATGAGCTCCGAGCTGGAGGAGGAGATCAAGAGGCTGCCTCCGGGGACGGCTATGATCGTCAGCAATGAGATCGAGAGGCCCATTGTGGTGAACATCCGGCCCAGAAGGTCGAGGCATGGCGGCGTCAGCACCCCGATAGTGATGACAGAGCATCCGGTTAAAGGCCCTGCGCCCAGGAAAGAGCAGCAAAGGGGTCCTGGCCTCTTTCTCAGAAAGGTCCTCGGGCCGAGAGGAGCATGAAGCCTGCCGGTTTGGCCTGAGCCCCCCATCGCTCAGGCAGCGCCTCTCAGAGCCATCTCACAAGATCCGCGATCGAGTCCAGAACGCAGTCTGGGGTCACTCCGGAGCTCTCCACAAGCTCGGGCCGGTACTTTCCAGTTCTGACGAGAATGCCGAGCATGCCGGCCCTCTGGGCTCCGCCCACGTCTGTGATTATGTCGTCCCCGACCATTGCAGCCTCGCATGCCCTCACGCCCATGTCCCTGAGCGACATGTTGAAGAAATCCGGCGATGGCTTGCCCACGAGCGTCGCTCTCTTTCCGGTCGCATACTCGAGCGCTGCAACAAACGGCCCAGCTGAGAGGACCAGCCCATCAGAGTCCCGCCAGTACCGGTCCATCTCAAGAGCTATCATATCAGCGCCCTCCAGGACGTGATTGAATGCAATGTTAAGATGCTCAAATGTGAATCTGCTTCCAGCATCTCCTACGACCACGAAGTCCACATCCTCATCTGCAAGCACTATACCAGCATCCTCGAAGTCCCTGTGGAGATCCCCGGTTGAGAGGAGATAGCATCTCCTCTTCCCAGATCGAAGAATCTTTTCGATTGCTGCAACAGATGGCGTGAAGATGCGCTCAGGCTGTATACTGTAGCCCATCTCTGAGAGACGCCTCGCAACAGAGGCTCTGCATCTGCGGGTTGAGTTTGAGATGAACCGGAATCTGTACCCCCGCTCCTCCATCAGCTCCAGGCACTCCCTCGCTCCGGGAACCGGGCTCCTTCCTACATAAAGCACACCATCGAGATCTATTAGAAACGCAGAGGGTCTGATCTCAGACATCGCACCACTGTGATCATTTTCCGTGGGGTGAACGCTCCCCGGCCCAAATGCCGGAGCTTCTAGGCCTTCGCCAGAGACTGCGTTCCCAGTCTCATGTTACGTGTGATCGATCCTCAGTCAGCACTTCCAGCCTTCCCAGATCACATCTTGAAGTGGAATAAGTCGTCCTCAGGTAATATAGGCATCGCTCCGAAGTGGTAGGGCTTCGCTCACTTCCTCAGGCGGGATCTTCTCGCTTCGCCCTCTCCCACTCCCAGAAAGATAGCTCCCAGCCGCGCTAAGTCCGAGCGTACCACAACCTATTAAAAACCAGGGCATCTTCGGGTTGTTATGCGGCTACTCTTCGGCAGGCCGATTCCGGGCATAGTGAACGCCATAAAGAGCCTCAGATCCAGGGGCTATCTGATCCAGGCCCTGGATGCTGCGATGGTAGTGAGCGAGAGGCATGTGTTTTATGCAGCCGAGAAGGCCATAGCAGCCTTTCAAGAGGGCAGAAACGTGGCGAAGGACCTCGGCATCGAGATCCTGAGATACGCATCCGGCCAGAGACAGATAGAGAAGGCGTTATCTCTTGGTGTATCAGACGCGACAGAGCGTGTGGCCCTGCTCATCGTTGACGATCTCGAGGATGATGAGGTCAGTAAGATCGCAAAGACGCTCATAGAGCCGGATGATCGAGGGATACGCTTCGATGCTGACCGGGTGAGGAGATTTTACGATATATCAGATGCCGAGATGGAGGCCGCTGGAGAGGACAGGATATCCGATCTGGTTCTGGAGAGGGTGGCGCTGGTCGATGCGTACAGATAGCATCCAGAAGGAGGATAGCATGAAGGAGGAGTTCTACACACAGAAGCGCTGGCTGAACTGGATGAACAAGGTAAAGGAGAGCCAGTTCAAGCTCCCCGAGTCTGAGCAGGACGCTGCAGGGGCTGTCTTTGTGTACATCATGGACGATGTGATACTGGCATGTCTGAAGGTGATAGCCAGATTCGAGAAGGGCATAATCAGCCAGAATGAGGCGCTTGCAGCGATAAGGGGCATAAGAGACATCGTCCTGGCGGAGCACGAGAGCCTGGGCGAGGATGCGGATATGATGCTCGCCTCTCTGAGAACATCACTGGCTGCAGTCTTCGAATCTTGCAACAGCTACATCCTGGGGGATTACGACAGAGATCGGAAAATGGGAGAGATGATCAGCGATGCTGTGAAGGCCGAGACCGATGGAAGGCTCGAGGATGCCCTGGCCGTGGTGGCAAACATAGGCGCCAGGGTTATAGCTGGAGAGAAGCCTCCGGAGATCCCGGATATGGATTACTGCATTGTTGCAGAGCTGCTCGACGGGATAGATGCGATAGCAGCTGCGATGGTCGGAGACACGAGCTACAAGGAGGAGGACGGAAGCCCGCTCGAGGAGGAGATATGAGCTAACGGGTTATGATCTCGCATCCGCTCTCCGTCACTATCACGGTATGCTCCGCCTGCGAGACCATCGCGCCCTCGATCTCCCAGAGCACAGGATATGTGTGAACAGCCCCGGCACGGATCAGTCTTTGGAGGGAATAATCTATGCTCTCCCCCCTCAGCCAGCGCCGGGCGAACGGCAGCCCATCGAACCTCGTCTCGATCTCGGCAAGCAGCGCCCTTGCCCTCCTGTCCCTGACAGGCCTGCGGGATGTGAATCCAAATATCTCGACCACAGGCGCATCAGATATCCTTCCTGAGCCGTTCGTCGCAAACGGCTCTATCGCGATCACATCACCAGGCCTGAGCTCCACGCCAGATGTGCAGGACCTGTTGGGCACGGTCGGCTCTGTGTGCGCATTGAACCTGGATAGCCCATGGCCGGTCAGGTTCGAGACAGGCCTGAATCCGTATCCCTCGATCGCTGACTCTATGGCCCTCCCTATTTCACATGTGCTCACCCCGGGCGCGACCAGCTCAAGAGCCGCATCCAGCGCTGCTCTTGACGCCTCCACGAGCTCCGGATGGCCGCTCAGGTCTACGGTCACAGCTGCATCCGCGATGTAGCCATCGACATGTACCCCTATGTCAAGCTTTACCATCTCCTCACCGAAGATGGCATCATCATTCGCTTTTGGGGTGTAATGAGCAGCCTCGCGATCTCGAGATATGTTGCACGGGAATGCAGGCTCCCCGCCCAGCTCCCGTATGCAGTTCTCCACGTAATTCGCGATCTCCAGAAGCGACACGCCGACGTCTATTCGCGCAGAGGCTCTGCCAATAACATCTGCGAGTATCCTGCCTGCTGTTCTGTATTTTTTTAACACATCCTCGTCCATAGAAGCGGGCGCGTCAGATCTGCGCCCTGCTCACCTCCTCAGGAGGATTGATGCGATCTGGCATGCAGATTTCTCTCCAATTCCGGATCGCCTAGCACTGGATCACCTTTCGGGCTGCGCTTAGTCCGGCATCTATAGCCGCCTTCAACCCTCCGACGTTCGGTCCTCCGCCCTGCGCCAGATCCGGCTTCCCTCCTCCCCCTCCGCCGATGTACTTTGCAGCGGCCCTAACGATATCAGCAGCGTTCATCCCCCTCTCGATCCCGGACCTTCCCACAGATACCACGATCTTGGCTGCGCCGCCGCTGGCCCCGCCGAGTATCGCGACCATATCGCTCTCTGAGAGCATAGTCGCGGCCTTTAGCAGGGTCTCGCCATCTGATTCTCCCAGGTCCCTGGCGACGATCCTCACACCATTCACATCCACAGCCTCTGCGGAGAGCGTCAGTATCCTGACCCTTGCAATCTCCTCTTTCAGATGCTCTATCTCCTTCTGCTGTTCCTTCCACTCCTCAAAGAACCTGGATACAGTCTTGGGAAGCTGCTCTATCGGCACCCTCAGAACTGATGCAGCCTCTGCGAGAATATCGTCCCTCTCCTGTATTCTGCGGACAGCTGCCTCTCCAGCTGCGAACTCTATCCGCTCCACGCCATCCTGGACCCTTTCTGTCCTGAGTATCTTTATCGGGCCGATCATCCCTGTGTTTGTGACATGTGTGCCGGCGCAGGCCTCTATGTCAGATCCCACCCTGACGACGCGGATCTCCCTGCCTGGAGGCACGCCTCCCTGGTAGAGCTGGAAGCCGAAGAGCCTCTCGGCCTCCTCGCGCGGCATGAACTCTGCGCTCACCGGAATCATCTCCATCACGCGCCGGTTCGCCTCGAGCTCTATCGCCTTCAGCTCCTCATCAGAGATCCTCCTGTAATGGGATATGTCCAGCCTGGCCCGGTCCTCGCTCTTCTGAGCGCCGGCCTGCCAGACATGTCTCCCCAGGACACGCTTTGCGGAGTCGTTGATGATATGTGTGGCAGTGTGGTGCCTAGCGTGCGCCATTCTCCTGCGCATATCGATCCTTCCGGTGACTCTGTCGCCGGGGGAGAGCCCCTCTGGCTCCACCCGATGGAGAACAACGCCATCGATCATCTGGACATCAGTGACGTTGAAGATCTTCCCATCTTTCTCGAGGACGCCATGATCAGCGGGCTGGCCTCCTCCTTCAGGGTAGAATAGGGTTCTGTCAAGAACAACAGAGCCCTCGAATACTCCGAGAACTGTCGCCTCGAACTCCTGGTCGAAGGGTTTGTAGTAGAAGAGGCGCTCTGTCCTATCGAACGGTGGTGAGCGTGTCTCCACCTCCTTCTGCTCGGCCCTGCTGTGGGTCGATGCGACTATGGAGTAGAAGTTATCCGGAAGCTCCACATCCACGCCGAGCGCGCCTGCGGTCTCCTTCGCGATCTCTGGAGGAATACCATGGGTATCGTAGAGGGATACGAGCTCTGTGAGTGGTATTCGACCGCCTTTCTTCGAGTAATGCGATGCGATCTTCGAGACCATCCGGCTCCCCTTCTCAAGGGTCTCAGCATACCTCTCCTCCTCAAGCGAGAGGATCTCTGAGATCGTCTCCATCCGCTCCCTCCAGTCATCGTAGTCGAGCCTGGATATCTGCATCTCGACGATCTCTGAAAGCGGGATCTCCAGCTTGAGATCCTTCATCATCCGGAGGGTTCTGCGAATCACGAGCCTCGCGAGGTAGCCGGCCTTGACGTTCGACGGTATTATGCCGTCTCCGAGCATGTATGCCAGGCATCTGGTGTGATCCGCGATCGCATAGATCCTCTCCATGGGCGCCATTATGCGTTCGAGCCTCTCTGGAGTCGTGTTTATGCTCTCCGCGATCCTCTTTCTCAGATCCCTCAGCGATGCCCCGCTGAGATCCATCATTCCTGCGAGCCTGGCGTTTCTCGCGAAGATCTCCGCGTACTCCGGATCCTGGAGATCGTGCTCCAGACCTGCCATATCTGATAGGGATTTCACCACATCAGGGAAGACAGCGTCGTATATCGTGGGAGATCCCTTCGACGCCCAGACGAACCTCTCGAGCCCGTAGCCTGTGTCCACGATGTAGTTGTCCATGCGGCTGTAGCGCTCACCCTTTATGAGGTACTCTCCCCTGGAATCGAGCCTCAGATTCATGAAGACCAGGGTCGCGAGCTCAAGACCACCAACGAGCACCTCAAGGCTCGGTCCCGCGTTGCCACCTCCAGCCCATGGGGACTCTTTGTATGTAATGATCTCAGGATTCACTCCCAGCCCGAGGAGGAGCTCATCACACAGCTCCACGGTCCTGTCCTTCCAGTAGATCTCGTGCTCCTTTGTGTTGAAGACGTGATGCGCCATCATCTCAAACGTCGTGAGGTGCCTGCCGCTCCGTCCCACGGAATCGAGATCGTCCAGCCTGATACAGGGCTGGGAGATGGTGAGAGGGTTGGCTGGCGGCGGGACCTGGCCGGATGTGACAAAGGGCTGGAAGTCGGCTATCGATGCTATGGTGAGGTAGATATCGTCCCTCCATCTCGCAACCACAGGATACCTCGGTACCCTGGTGTGACCGTGCGCCTCGAAGAATCTCAGGTAATGCTCGCGCATTGAGTCCAGTCCCATCTCCCTGAAAACAGGAGAGCCTATGAATGAGTACGGATCGCACGGCGGATCCCCACAGGTCCTCCTCGAGGCATCCCTGGTCCAGAACCTGCCGCCGCAGCTCTCGCACACCTTGCGAACAAACCCCTCTGCCCTGAAGAATTCCAGTTGGTACTCGTCCTCGGGAAACATATCAATCTACCAGCGTGATACAGAGCGAATATCTTATCAGCTCTAAAAGACTTTCTGAGCACGATGGATGAGCTGTTTCCATTCGGCAGGCATCCGAAGCGCGTGCTGAACGAGATGAAATGGCGCGGCCTTGACCTGGCGGATACAGAGATAGAGATACTCCACCGGGGCGCGCCTTCGGACAGGATCCGCGCAAGAGCGAGCGAGATCACTTTAGGCAGGTCATTCTTCACGTACATGGGCACCGAGATACCGTACCACAGGATCGAGAAGATAGTCTACAGGGGCCGGACGGTATTCTCCCGCGCGGATATAGTGAAGGGTCAGCAGTCGTCAACCAGCTGAACGCTCTCACTGCTCTTGCATCGCGAACGCTTCGAACGCTTCTGATGTCGTTTCGGCTCTCCGAGCGTCAAGGGGGTTTGTGATGAACCTGGAAGCGCTGCTGAGGTACATAAACGAGAGGCGTGTGAGAATACATTGGAAAGACAGCTTCATGAGCGGTTTCTCCTCTGTCAGGGGCACCGAGCCGAGCATTCAGGATACCTTCTTCGCCATGGCATGTCTCAGGATGCTGAACGCTGCATCCCCAGATGATGAGATCGTCTCTTTCATCTGCAGCCACGATCATCTCGATCTCAGCCGCGCCTATTACGCAGCAGGATGCCTGAGGCTGGCCGGATGCATGCCTGAGCTGAACGACGGAAAGCTCGAATGGCGGTACCGGGGAGAGCATCGCGAGATAGAGTGCTTCATTCCCCAGACTTCGCTCATCAGGTACTTCGAGTACGATCTCTACGGTATGTACGGATCCAGCATCTTCTCGTCCTCCCTGGGCACGCTTCTCAAGCGCCTCGAGCTTGGCGCTGTGAATTCTGATGAAGATATGGAGAGAATCGTGCGATCTGCGTTTCTGCTCCTGGAAAAGAGCCGTCAGCTCGTTAGAGCCCACATGGCGCTGGAGATACTTGATGCGATCGATAAGAGAGGTTTTCCGGTGAAGCTCCCGGAATCTCACGTCAAAAACCTCTCAAGGCTGCTTGAGAGCTGCGAAACCGGAAGGGGCTACACACCAACCCCGGAATCCACCACAGAGACGCTCGAGAGCACATACGCAGGCTGCATGATCGCTAGGCATCTGAAAAAGAGAGAACCCCAGGGGCTCAGATCATTTGTAGATCTTCTCCAGAACGATAATGGAGGCTTCAGGAGGTCTCCTTTCGGCGGCATATCGACGCTCGAGCACTGCTACCTGGCACTCCGGGTCGCTGGCGGTGGCCGCGATATCACGAATATGGTTCCGTGAGAGGCCTCCAGGAATCGATTGTTGCTTGAATCGCCGAACCAGCTGCATGCATTCTATTACATCTCCCAGGATATTCAGCTCGTCCCGGGCGATCCTGACTCGAAGTAATCGCACCGATCGACACCCTCCAGCTCGATCACCACTGGCGTGCAGGTCCCAGACCTTATCGCCCTGAGGGTGGCCTGAAAGACTGCGCCTTCGGTTATGTTGTACTTCTCAAGAAATGCCGGCCCCGGGTACCAGGAGTTGCACAGCTGCAACAGCAGACTGCAGTTACCGCTCTGGTTGAGGTGATCGGAGACCCACACCGGCAGGTCTTCAGATGGAATGAACGTGTACCTCACCTCGTATCCGGCGTATCCCGGCCCTCCTGTGACCAAGGCCTGGCCTGCCGATTCGTTTGTCTGCATCACCGAACAGATCGTGGCAGTCCCGTTGTACATATCGTACTCACAGGGCCCGCCGACCATCACCGGCTCATCTCCTGAAGAACTGCTGTTCAAAAGAGAAGCGCTTCCCGCCATCGACTCGACGCTGGCAGCATCTGCGATGGCTGCAATCATCAGCAGAAGCAAGAACAGAGTGCTCATGGTTCTCATATGTGCAATAACGAGCTGATCGGTTATTATCTTTCCTGTATGTGCATCTCATGGCAGGGATTATATGCATCTGAACACGTGGCATATGACCCTTATTCCCTGATCAAATTAAGCACTGCAGGAGCCGGAAGGTTTAAATACGGACTTGAAGTACAAGATGATACATCAATGCATTAAAAATTGCATAATTGATCGTGGTGTTGCATCATGTACGGAAAGGCTGTCAGGCTTGAGAGGATTGTGAACCGTGCGACCGGGCGTTCTGTCATAGTGCCGATGGACCATGGTGTTACTCTGGGTCCGGTAAGAGGCATAAGATCTCTGAAGAGCACTGTTGATGCAGTTGCGTCAGCCGGAGCAGATGCGGCCGTTGTTCATAAGGGTGCTGCGATATTCGGCCACCGTGGGTACGGGCGCGATCTTGGCCTGATAGTTCATCTCTCAGCATCCACATCACTCGGCCCGGATCCAAACAACAAGGTGCTTGTGGCCACTGTGGAGGAGGCGATAAAGCTCGGAGCAGATGGCGTCAGCGTTCATGTCAATATCGGCGCTGAGGACGAGGCTCAGATGCTATCCCTCCTCGGATCGGTCTCGAGAAGCTGCCAGGAGTGGGGGATGCCGTTGATTGCGATGATGTATCCGCGCGGGCGCAGGATCTCGAATGAGTACGCGGAGGAGTTCGTCGGACATGCAGCCAGGGTCGGCGCTGAGCTTGGAGCAGATATGGTCAAAACATCCTACACAGGAGATCCAGACAGCTTCTCCCGGGTCGTGGATGGGTGCCCTGTGCCGCTGGTCGTGGCTGGCGGGCCCAAGGTCAGCTCTGAGATGGATCTGCTGAGAATGGTCCGGGACGCAATAGACGCCGGAGCGAGCGGCGTCGCCATAGGCAGAAACATATTCCAGCACGAGAGCCCCTCGCTCATCACGAGAAGGATATGCGCTGTTGTGCACAAGGGTTACACGCCGGAGGAGGCTATGGGCATCGCCGTCCCTGAGGATGGCGGCAGATAGTTCTCACGTTTCTGAGAATCAGCGATATCAGCATGTGCTGTGTTGAATAATGTTTGAGAATCCGATAGTAGGGATTCATACGAATTGCAATTCTAGTAAAAATCGATAGCTCTCGACCTTAGAGCTCTTAATTATTCAACACAGCATCAGCATGAACATATTTTTAATCAATGCCCGCTTCGCTCACATCATGAACCTTGGAGTTCTATTCAGCGGCGGCAAGGACTCTGTGTTCGCATGTTACAGGGCGATGGAGAAGGAGGATGTCAAGTGTCTCATCACCCTCATCTCTGAGAATGAGGAGAGCTACATGTTCCACACGCCGAATATAGGGCTCGCAGAGCTCGTGGCATCCGCCATTGGTATTGATATCCTCAAGTGGCGAACGCCTGGGGTGGAGGAGATGGAGCTGGAGGATCTGAGAGATGCGATCATCGAAGCGCGCAGGCTTTACGGTATTGAGGGGATAGTGACTGGCGCGATCGAGTCTGTCTATCAGTCCTCTAGAATCCAGAGGATCTGCAGCGAGCTCGATCTCTGGTGCTTCAACCCGCTCTGGCAGATAGATCAGCTCGATTATCTGAAAATGCTGATAGCCCACGGCTTCAGGGTCATCGTGACGGGCGTATTCGCTTACCCTCTTGATGAGAGCTTTCTGGGCGCGGAGATTGATGATGGGATGATAGCAAAGCTTGAGATGCTTCAAAAAAGATACGGAATAAGTCCCTCGGGAGAGGGTGGCGAGCTGGAGACGCTGGTCTTGGACGGGCCAATATTCAGGCGGCGGCTGGAGGTGCTCAGAGCTGCGCGGCTCTTCAGCGGTAATCGGGGGAGGTACGTGATCGAGTCCGCGAGGCTCGCCGAGAAGCCGGGGCATCCGAACAACAGGGTTGCGCAGAGGAGCTGATGATACGGTGATTCTTGTCCTGGACCTCTGCTATCGCGCAGGCTCGCTCTCCAGGTACGAGTTCGTCGAGCCAGTTGCAGCTGCGCTTCGCAGGGCCGGCGCGGAGATCGATATTCTGCATTACAGAGAGCTTGATGATCCATCTGGTTACGACAAGGTGGTGCTCTGCGGGACAGCTCTAAAAGACAGGCGCTGTCTTGATGATGCAGAGCAGCTCTCCTGGATACAGGAATGGAAACGCCCGATGCTGGGGATATCCACCGGAGCAGCTCTCATATGCTCTGTTCTCGGCGGGGGAGTGCTGCCAGGCGTCCACATCGGGATGGATGATGTGAGGATCATCGCTGAGACACGGCTGCTCGGAGAGCCGCGGAAGATACCTGCGTTCCATCTGCACAGCGTTCGCCTGGCGCTTCCATCTGAACTGATTGAGGTGGCGGAGAAGTGTGAGGCTTTTATGTGCCGCGATCGCCCCGTCTACGGCCTTTTATTCGATCCGGAGGTCAGAAACCGCTGGATCCTCGATAGGTTTGTGAAGTGCGAGAAGTGAGCCGCATGAATCCATCCAGCATAATCGCCATGCTCAAAGATCAGGGTGACAATTAGCTCTCCTGAATCCCCGTACCGCATGTTCGGCCATGGAGATTCACCGGCCGGAAATGCTTTTATAAAATTTGACGATGTAACTACCATGAGAAAACTCGCCCTGATTGTGATTATATATGCGGCTCTGAGTGCTGCAGCAGCCACGCCTTACTTCAAGGTCATTGACGCGCCTGACGCGATCGTTCAGCCAAACACAACAATAACACTGCCAATAACAATACAGAACATAGGCGGTGATGGAGCGTATGCTAGGCTCGTGTTCAGAGGCCTGCCCCCTGGCATATCAGTCTCGAATGTGACGAGAGCCAGATGGGTCTATCCTGGCGGCAGGATGACTTTCAATGTGAACCTGTCCGCAGGAGAAATCCCTCCCGCGAATCATACGATAGAGGTAGGTGTTGCTGCAAAGGGCTCTCCTCCAAACTACAGGAGCTTCCATCTGATCGTCGAGAACGTGAGCGAGGAGGGGGAGATTGCTAAAGAGGAGATGGCCGGAGAGCATCCTGAGATAAAGAACGTGAGCGATGGCGCAGAGAGGCAGATTCCAGCAGCTGGTGCGCTATGGTCGCTGCTCGCGGTGGCTGCAGCGACCATGGTATCCAGGAGAGAGCGTTGATGTTCATCTGGGACGCTCAATACATGAGCCTGATGTTTGGCGCATGAGGATCTCGTGACATTCAGCGGCGCAGCTGTGTGTCTCCGGGAGTTCACATAGTGGACTGCATTTCCTTAATGGAGCGGCTTCCTCATGGAAGCGAATGCCTTCACCCAGAGGCTATGAGCAACCTTCATCTACCATGAAGCTCATCTCCCATCAGATGTGCAGAACGGCGCTGCTTCTGGTCTTCATGCTTTCTCTTATTCAGAGCTCATCAGCATGGGCTCACATCTCCTACGGGATTGGAGAAGGGGCGGGCGCATCGCTCCACCCCGCGATGTACGGGTTCAGGACCGATGATATGGTTGGGGTCTTCTCAATCGAGAAGAAGATCGTCCTTGCGGGCGGTGAGCCGTCGGGTGGTGCAGAGGAGAGCGCATTCTCCTCCCATGACGCCAGGCTCGGACCGGATCTGCTGAATCTCACGATCGAGCCGCGCGTGCTGAACGCCACCCTGGATACTCTTAACGTCTCAATCGCGCTATCTGAGATCGGAGCGTCTCCCCCAGCGATAAAGCTGGTCAGCCCGTCTGGCGGGATGTCGGCTGTGGTGCAGCTCAACCAGACAGCAGGTTCGGGCACCGGCGTGCCCCTCTACCGGGGCGATATCAGGATACCAGCAGACGCAGAGCCTGGGAGATGGCGGATATCATGGCTCAGAGCCTCTGATTCCCAGGGCCACACAGTCCTCCTCGATGCGGATGAGCTGAATTCGATGGGCTTTCCCACATTTATCGATGTGAAGAGCAGAGGCCGCAGCCCGCTCCAGGGATGAGTGATACTCGAACACTCCGGCCTGGATACCAGAGCCCCCGCCGCCTGTGCCCAAAGAGCTCTGGAGAGGTTCAGCGTCTCGCTCTGTGCTTGGAGAGCACAATAAAATCCTCTTCCAGAGATATGCTGACCCCGCGCATCTCGAGCTCGGAGATCAGAGCCTCGAGGATATCCTCCATGGGGTTTCTTCTTCTTACCGAAACACCCCTCCATGCCTCGAAGAAGCCGGTGACCATATTCTCGCTGAACTCCATCTCAGGATGCCTAACTACCAGCTCCTCCTCTAACGGCACGCCCAGCTCCTCTGCCGTACTCTCCAGAAGTTCCAGGCAGTCTGCAATGCCCCAGCGGCAGGATACATGCGCATCGCTCACCTCGAGCACCCAGCGCCTGCCATTCATCTCATTTGAGATCGTGGGGGCATCCATCGCAGAGATGATCGGCTCGAGCGCCCTTGCAGCCAGCGCAGCGATGCGATTCGAGATATCTTCCATGCCTGCTCATAGCAGTGTCTTTTTTCGGTATATATTTTGTGATACAGGCCATCTGTGAACAAGCAGATCGTCAGATCGAAAAGCTGAACGGATTCAAAGGCCTCTGACAGGATTCCGTGGATCCCGCAGGCATCTGACCTAAATGATGCGTGCTATAACACTCTCACCTTCAAGACATGCGCTAAGGATCGATATGTTCATCACCCATCCGTGAATATCGAATGGCAATGGGCGAGCTGGCAGTTGTTCTTGATGTCGCAGGCACGCTGCTCCGGATGTACCGCGTGGCCAACGATCTCATCCACAGGAGGATCCTGGAGAGGATAGTGACAGCGCAGCTAATCATAGAGAGGCCGGGCAGGGCGCTCGTCGTGCCTCAGATGGATCCCGGGAAAATCCGGAGGTGCCCGGAGGAGACGCATCTGCTCAGGCTGATAGAGCTATGCTCAGAGGGCATAGAGATAAGCTGCTGCAGCACACCGGTCTCGCGTTCGGATGCGCTTGAGGCGATAAGACGCTCAGATGTGACCGTCAGGGATCTTCTGGTGGCGCATGATGCCGTCAGGCGGAGATGCCCTGAGACGTACCACACAACTGGAATAATCGTGGACTCTCTGGATATGACAGTCCCGTACATCGTGAGCACCGGAGGCGTGCCGTTCCCTGGTCTCAAATCTGTCCTGGATGAGCTCCGGGCCATGGGGGCGGATATCTACATAGCGTCCGGCGACAGCCCCAGGAGTCTGATCCACCTGGTCGATTACGGCATAGATCCTGAAAACATATGCTCTGTTGCCGATCCGTTACGGAAGAAGGGGCTCGTTAAGAGGCTCAAAGAGAATCACAGAGCTGTGGTGATGGTCGGAGATGGTCTCAACGATCTCTACGCCTTAGAGGAGGCAGATCTGGGGGTGCTCACAGTCCAGCAGAATCCAAACCCTCATCCCAGGCTGCTGGAGGTTGCGGATATCATAATAAAAGATATCCGTCAGCTTCCAGTTGCAGTGAAAGCACGTATTTTGTGAACGGATGTGTGCGATGTCGTATTATATGAATTACAGATCAATGGTCCGGACAGATGACCGATCCGGTCTTGGGCACATAGATAGAGCGGGAGCAGATATCTTCTGGTCTTCGGAGTGAAGCGGGCGAAGCGAGAAGATTCCCCCTTCAGGGCGGGAAGCATTCACGGATTCCGGTCGTGGGTTTGAATCAGCAAAGAGATTGAGCTGAACTGCAGTGCCCTGAGAAGGTGCGTCATGAACTGACCGTTCACATGCTATGAATTTCAGGCAACAAAGCACGCGAACCCGCGACATGCACATTCCCAGTGGCGGAGGCTGGCATGAATGCTCTTCTATACGAACTTTGATTGGGCCGTGCAGATCGCTGCAGCCCAGAGATCCCCCAAGGAAACCTAAGAGTGTACATCGAAATCTATATATAGTAGCTTCTGTTTAAGAACAAATAATATTTTGCTGCATCCAAACAAACTATATAACTGATAGGTGTAAGCAGATGTTCGAAGAGCTTTTGGAGCTGTATAAAAATAAGGCCGCAGAGACTGAAAGGAAGCTGAAGGAAGAGCAGGCCATGATCGAGCTCATAACTGCCGTAAACAGACTGACGGAGAGCGTTGGGTCTGGGAAGGATGTTGAGCTGCTCGGCCGGCTGATCGATCAGGTGGACAGATTATCGAAAGAGGTTGCAGATCTGAAGACACAGCTGAGGGCCAGGCATGCAAGGGCCTCAAAGGATCTGGTTTACGGCGAAGGGCGTGCTATAGACAAGCATGCCAGGGCGCTGATAGAGATCATGAGCGAGAGGCCCGGGGACTACACCACTGCGGAGCTGGTGGACATGCTGGGGCTCAATAAGACGACAGTGATCACGGTGATGAAGCGTGCCGCCGAACTCGATCCCAGGCATGTCAGGCTCACACACGGCAAGCGCAGGAAGCTGACTCTGACATACGTGCCGGACGAATCGCTCGCATCCAACTCCGGATCTGATATGAGCGATCGGGAGCGGATGAAGCTGGAGCTCATGGCCCTCACGTAGAGGGCTGACAGTTGTGCTCCTGTAGACTTTCGGTCAGATCGTTCAGAGACTTCCAGTGCATCTGGCCTTTATGTAGAAGGGCGTTGCATCTGTCGCCCTTGCTCTAACCCATTTTCCAATGTAGCTGGCGCCGTGGACCACAACTCCGGTGTAGTTCCTGGTCCTCCCCTTCATGGTGCCAGCTCTCCCATGCTCTGTGACCAGCACCTCCAGCTCGTGCCCCACGTGCCGGACGTTCCGGAGGAGAGCGATCTCCTTCCAGAGCTCTGTCATCCTGCGCGACCTCTCCTTCTTTATCCTGTCCGGCATATCGTACATCATAAATGCGGGGGTGTGTGGTCTCCGTGAGTATCTCGTGACGTTCACCTTATCAGGCTGCGTTATTCTTATCACCTCCTCCGTCATTCTGAAGTCCTGATCCGTCTCTCCCGGAAAGCCGGTTATGACATCGGTTGTGAGCGAGATCTCCGGAAAGCTCGATCTGAACACATTAACGATATTAACAAAATCATCGGATGTGTAACCCCTCCCCATCCTTTCCAGAACCCTGTCGGAGCCGGACTGGAGCGGAAGATGGAGAAATTTGTATATCCTCTCGCTCCTGTACGAATCCAGCAGTTCGTCGAGAATCTTCAAGACAGAGTCTGGGTTCATCATGCCCACCCGTACCATGAACTCTCCGTCCATGTCGGAGAGCAGATCGAGTAGCTCTGGGAGGGACGTGCCGATGTCACATCCGTAAGCTCCTGCATCCTGTGATGCCAGCTGGATCTCAACAGCACCGCTGCTTACTAGACTTCTGACTTCGCTCTCTATTTCGCACGGCTCTCTGCTCCTCAACGCCCCCCTGGCCCTCTTCACTATGCAGTACGAACATGCTCCGAGGCAGCCCTCTGAGATGGTGACAACGCCGCACAGGCTGCCGGGCAGGCACGATGTGGGGCGATCAGGCTTCGGATTCTCTGATCTTCCAAGAGCATCGAGGACTCGATCAATACCATCTCTGTTCAGAACGCCCACAGCCTCGAGCCCCTCAATCAGCTCCGGAATGGCAGCAGGCAAACAGCCTGCAACTATCAGCCTCCTGCCTCTGAGCTCGCCGATCCGCCTGAGCATGTCCCTCTCAGTGCGTGATGTCACCGCGCATGTGTTGAGGATCACAACATCTGAATCATCGAGATCCCTCTCCTGATGCCCGTGCGCGATCAGCACTCCCCTAAGCTCCATGGAGTTCCCGATGTTCGCTGTGCATCCATAGGTCTCTATGCAGAACCGCATAACTTCACCTCAGAGATCCTGCTCGCTCTGAGTCTCTTTCGCCAGGGCCTGCTCCCTTCTGACCTGATATATGCCCACGATCACGCCCATGATCGCTGGGGCGAGGAAGAAACCGCCTATTCCGGCCACCATCGCCCCGCCCAGAAAAGACAGTATAACAAGCAGTGGGTGTATGGAGGAGCGTGCTGCCACAAGGTACGGCCGTATGATCAGCTCAGAGGGGAGATAGATCAGGGCGGATGCGACGGCGAAGAACATGAGAGCCTCGGCCGGACCCAACAGTATGTATCTGTATATCGATATCGGGACAATTACAGCCCATGCCGTCAGGACAGGCACCAGACCTGCTATGAAAACCAGGCTAGCCATCGCAAACGGCCTGGGGACATCGAATGCGTAGAAGACTATGGCCGATATCACGCTTCCAACGATCGCGGTGTACATGCTGCCGAGGAATATGCCGCTCAGGATCCTGTCGATCCTCTCGAAGTATGCCCTGTATGTGTCCAGGCTCTCCTCAGGGACTATGGTGAACCAGGACTCAACAAACCGCTCGCCGTCGCAGAGAAGGAAGTAGCATACAGGTATCGATAGTACAAGGTTTATTGCGAGCAGGATCATCCTCCTGCCGTAATCGAAGAGTGGCATCCTCGCAGCGAGGTCTGCCATGAAGCTGAGAACGTTCTGCAGGCTTCCTGTGATGAGCGTGTATATCTCCTCAGGGATCTCGAGGCCTGAAATGGTGCTGCTTATCTCCCTCGCTATGCTGCCCTGGTTCTGGGCAATCCAAATGAACAGGTTCGCTATCTCCATCACGCCCAGGATCAGAACCAGAGAGATCGGCACTATTATCCATATTGAGGCGATGGCTGAGCCGAGGCGTTTCCGGGCTCCAAACATATCGCGTATCGGCCTTCCTATGTATGCGAAGACCGTGCCGAGGATGATGCCATCCATGAGTGGGAACATGAAGTAGGCTATGGCGATGAGCGCCGCGATAAGCACAGCCATCATCCAGCCACGCCTGATGTTCAAGGTCTCACTGCTTTACCCATAATGCCAAACTGTAAAAACCTTTCCAGATGGGGCGCAGAGATTACCCCAGTTGCGGCGATTGCATCTCTTGTGATGCAGCTGGAGTCTCAGCTGCTCCTGTTGATCGCCATCCTGAATTCGTATGCGCTCGTCTCAGCTCTTCTGGCATTCATCTCAGCGGACTCTGCCATTGATCTCGCGATGCTCGCGTTCTCTGATGCATAAACCGCCATGAGTTTCGTCAGATTGTGGATAGAGAGGATCTCAGATCTCACGCTCTCGGTCTCGTTGAGCACCACTCTGCATTCGTGCGCGCTCGTCTCAGCTCTTCTGGCATTCATCTCAGCGGACTCTGCCATTGATCTCGCGATGCTCGCGTTCTCTGATGCATAAACCGCCATGAGTTTCGTCAGATTGTGGATAGAGAGGATCTCAGATCTCACGCTCTCGGTCTCGTTGAGCACCACTCTGCATTCGTGCGCGCTCGTCTCAGCTCTTCTGGCATTCATCTCAGCGGACTCTGCCATTGATCTCGCGATGCTCGCGTTCTCTGATGCATAAACCGCCATGAGTTTCGTCAGATTGTGGATAGATAGGACTTCATCTCGTGCTCTCTTCGTCTCAGACAACAATGATTCCGCCTGATGGACCATCGCTCCAGGGCTCAGCGCCATCACCTGAGGGGACACAGGCGCTGCAAATCCCCTGATCCCGAAGGAGGGCACATAACCAGGAGACCTCGCCCCCACGTCGAGATTCACCACATCCTCATTGGCGCCGCGACCGAGCCAGAGAGGCTCCTGGGCGTAAGAGACAGGGAGTAGCATCAGAAGCATTAGAACGACCAGGGACAGACGCGCATACAAACATATCACCTCTATAGTATCACAAAGTAAACCATTGTTTCGCTAATATGTAGCATCATTTAAATATCTTTCCAGCAGACTGGGAGACAGTCAGAATAAGTGCTGAGGCCAGAAATTGGGGACATCTGCTTGGATATCGGAAGCACTTAATATATCGGACTATTGCAGAGTAACCAGTCAGTTGCATCTAAATTCCGAAAGGAGGGATATGCTTTGAGGCTTGGAGATGTTCTGAAGGTGATCATCGGCATTCTGGTGGTCATCGCTGGAATATGGACCATGGCAGACCCGGCATGGTTTGGGCAAAAAAGCTGGCTGTACGGTCTGAACTGGTGGACGTACACAGCAGACATCATAAGGGGGTCGATCGGTCCGCTTCTGATCCTGGTGGGGATAGTAACCGTATGGATCGCGTATGAGGAATCGAAGGTCTAGACCTTCGGCTGGCCCAGACGCTTCATGAGCTTCTTCACGTTCATACGCCCCATTCCCCCTCTCATTCCTTTTATGGCCTTCTGCATTGCTGCATGTGACTTCAGAAGCTCCTTGACCAGCTCGGGCCGCGTGCCGCTTCCGCGTGCGATTCTCTTTATCCTGCTGGCGTTTATTATCTTTGGATCCTCGAGCTCCTCCTCGGTCATGGAGTCCATGATGAACCTGTATGCGTCGAGCCTCTCCTTTGTGACCTGATACTCCTTGTCGGAGAGCTCGATGCCCATTCCGCCGATCGGGAGCATCTGCATTATCTGCTTCAGAGGGCCCATCTTGTTCATGGCCTCGAGCTGCTTGTACATATCCTTCAGGGTGAACTTGCCCTTCATCATCGCGTCTACATCGACATCGCTCTCGACCTGCACCTCCTGGGCCTTCTCGATCAATCCCTTAATATCGCCCATGCCGAGAAGGCGTGATATGAACCTGTCAGCCTCGAACTTCTCCAGGTCGGCTGAAGTCTCGCCAACGCCTATAAACGCGACAGATGTCTTGGTCTCCGCGACCGCGCTCAGCGCTCCACCACCCTTCGCGGTTCCGTCAAGCTTTGTTATTATGACCCCTGTAATTCCAACAGCCTCGTTGAAGGCCCTGGCCTGCTCGCTAGCCTGCTGGCCGATAGCAGCATCCATGACGAGAAGCTTGTGATCCGCATTCACAACCGCATGGATGTCCTTCATCTCCTGGATCAGATCGCTCTCGAGCGCGTGCCTGCCGGCCGTATCCACTATGCGCACATCGTATTTCTTTGTCGCCTCAAGGCCGTTCTTTGCGACCTCAGGCGCGTTTTTGTTTCCCTTCTCCCCGTAGAAGAATATCCCCTGCCGGTCGCAGAGCGCCTTGAGCTGATCGTATGCCCCAGCCCGGAACGTGTCTGCGCATATGACAGCTGTTCTCAAACCCTTCCTCTGGAAGTATGTCGCGAGCTTTGCAGCTGTTGTGGTCTTGCCGCTGCCCTGGAGGCCAACAAGCATGATCGTCTGCTTCTTGAGCGGGATGTCCGTGCCCCTGCCGACGAGATTGATAAGCTCCTGGTAGACTATGTTTATCACGTGCTCTCTGGGATTCATCCCTGCAGGGGGCTTTTCGTTGAGCGCACGCTCGCGTATCCTGTTCGAGAGGCTCATCACGAGCTTCACATTCACATCAGCCTGGAGCAGGGCGCGCTGGATGTCGCGCACGGCGTCGTCCACAAGAGCTTTATCAATACGTGTTGCCGAGGCTATCTTCTTCAGGGCACCTCGAAGCGATCCGCCTAGGTTATCGAGCACCATATTTCTCACGCAGACTTACAGAAGCTTTACCTACATGTTCATAACTTTTGGCATTGCTGTGCTGATTGCATTCGAATGAGGTGATGTGCTCGGCTAACTGAGCTCCATAGCATGTGGTCCGGCTTCATGCGCATTCTCTTATTGGTATTCATCTCCGATTGACGCAGCCAGGCAGGAGTTTTATGTCAAATAAGATCCGGTGCAGTCGTCCTTCAACCGCATCGTGCCCAGAAGAGATAACTTAAATATACGTCCGAATCATTGCCCCCAGCCATGGAAGTGAAGCTGGATCCCTGGGGCTCATCTCAGATCGAAGATTACTCAAAGCTTTTCGAGGAGTTTGGAATCTCGCGATTCGAGGAGATCCTGCCTGAGATCGACGATCCGCATCCCTACATGAGAAGGCGCATCATATTCGGGCACAGAGATTATGATATCGTTCTCAGGGCGATGAAGGAGCGCAGGCCGTTTGCGGTCATGAGCGGCTTCATGCCCAGCGGCAGAGCGCACTTCGGCCACATGATGGTGATGAACGAGATCATATGGCACCAGAGGCACGGCGCGGATGCATTCGTGGCCATCGCAAACATGGAGGCGCATGCAGTGCGCGGGATCAGCTGGCAGAGGTGCAGGGAGCTCGGGATAAACGATTACATCCTGAGCCTCATAGCGCTCGGCTTCGAGCCCACCGGCCACATATACTTCCAGTCGGAGAACTACAGGATGAGGGATCTCGCATTCGAATTAGCTGCAGAGACGAACTTCTCAGAGGTGAGTGCGATCTACGGTTTCTCCGGAGAGACATCCATCGGCCACATGGAGAGCGTGATGGCCCAGGGCGCGGATATACTCCATCCGCAGCTTCCAGACTACGGAGGTCCGAAGCCTGTTGTTGTTCCTGTGGGATCTGACCAGGACGCGCACATGCGGCTGACTCGAGATCTCGCATACAGGATGCGAAAATTTCTGGTCGAGCAGAGGGAGGGATACATAAGCATCCGGGGGAAGGCGGCAGGCCCGGATCTCATCACAGCGGCTGCAGATGCTCTGATCGATGCGGGATACAGGATCAGGCAGTACTCAGAGCACATAGATCTCTTCGATGGCGACAGCGCTGAGAGGATCGATGAGATCATAAGAGAGGTCGAGGTGAAGAACGGCGAGTTCGGCTTCATCCCCCCGGCATCGATATACCACAGGTTCATGACCGGACTGACAGGCGGAAAGATGTCGTCCAGCCGGCCGGAGAGCCACATAGCTCTGACAGAGGATCCTGAGGAGGCCGCGAGCAAGATCATGAAGGCGATAACCGGAGGGAAGCAATCTCTGGCCGAGCAGCGACGCTATGGTGGAGAGCCTGAGAGATGTGCTGTCTACGAATTTCTGCTCTTCCACCTCGCAGAGGATGACAGGGAGCTGGAGGAGCTGTACGAGGAGTGCAGGAGCGGCAGGCAGATGTGCGGCACCTGCAAGAAGAATGCAGCAGCCAGGATCAGAGAGTTCCTGAGAGAGCATCAGAGCGCCCGCAGGGATGCAATTCACAGGCTGCAGGAGTTCGGTCTGAAGCCTTGATCTCAGCCATCCCTCTGGATCGTGCTGCAGGCTCTTCGCGGGGATACAAGCCCAGCTAGATCCTGCCCCAGTACCAATTGACTCTATCTCCTCTGTCAGGTATCTGAACTGAGATCATCAGCGCCCATTTCTCGGGTTCATGGATATCCCCCGCCAGAGGCCGTCGATTCCCTATGTCTCATACAATCTCCTTCAGGTCATGATCCACCGAATCAGGGAATGAATGGCAGCACTTTTGCACCCTATTTGACACCTCCCATCTTTTCCTGATCTCCTGCAGATTCTCTTCACAGACAAAAGAGAAATAATAAAAGAGGTTAATTGATCAGTTAGGATTCAGGCTTTCATGCTCCGCCATTGAATGGGGGCGGTTGGGACGGGACACATAGAGAAGATGCCCACGGGTATCCCGGGGCTGGACGAAATGCTGGAAGGGGGGATACCGGTACCTTCCAGCGTTCTTATCTCAGGGGAGACAGGCAGCGGAAAGACGACTCTCTGCATGCAGTACCTCTTCAAGGGAGCGGAGCTTGGTGAGCGCGGGATATACTTCATGGCGCTCAGCGAGCCTGCCGAGCTGATGCTGAGGTTCATCTCCACCTACGAGTTCGTGGATCACAGGCATTTCGGCACCCTGATAAGATACGTTGATCTGGGGGAGGTCATAGAGAGGGGTGATGAGGACGAGATCCTGGAGCTGATGGATCGCGAGGTCAGGAGCTTTCAGCCCAGAAGAATAGTCATAGACTCACTCCCCTTCCTCAAGACGGTGTTGAAGGATAACTACAGCAGATTTCTCTTCAGGCTGGGCGCCATGATGAAGAGCTGGAAGGGCGTGGTTCTGATAACAGCCGAGTCCAGATCGAGCACTCCCTACCCACAGGATATCGCCTGCATAACAGATGGGGTGATAATACTCTACAACATGGAGATAGGCAGGACCAGGCGGCGATCCCTGGAGATCCTCAAGATGATGGGTACATCTCACCGCGCTGGAAAGCATGCTCTTGATATATCGTCAAAGGGCATAACTGTTTACCCGGGACTGTAGGCCATGACCATATCGACGAAGGGACTCTTCGAGCAGATCGAGCTCTGGGTGCTTGCGTTTGTACTAGCTGTGGCTCTATTCAACTGGCCGATCCTCTCGATACCCAGCCCCACCGAGAAGATTTTCGGATTTCCAGAACGGCTCATCTATATATTTGTGGCCTGGATACTTGTGATACTCTGCGCATACATCTTCGACAGGAGGGGTGCGAGATGAGCGCACCGATTTTTGCATTCGCCCTGCTGGTCTCATACCTCCTCCTGCTGAGCCTGGTGGCATACTATGCAGACAGGCAGAGGCAGGCCGGCAGGAGCATAGTCTCAAATCCATATGTCTATGCGTTATCCCTGGCGGTATACTGCACAGCATGGACATTCTATGGAAGCATCGGGAGAGCTGCGACAAGCGGGCTGGAGTTTCTCACGATATACATAGGCCCGACATTTTTGATGCTACTCGGATGGGTGATGATACGCAAGATCGTCCGCATATCAAAGGAGTACCGTCTCACATCTGTCAGCGATTTCATAAGCTTCAGGTACGGCAGAAGCTACGCCATAGGAGCAATAGTGACTATTGTGAGCCTGATGGTCGTCATACCGTATGTCGCACTCCAGCTCATAGCCATATCCAGCTCGATACAGATAATAAGCGGCGGAGAGACTTTCTGGGGCACAAAGCTTGTCGTGGCAGTCCTGCTCGGCATATTCGCAATAATCTTCGGAGCGCGACACCTCGATCCGATGGAAAGACACGAGGGGCTTGTAGCAGCGGTCGCATTTGAGTCCATAGTCAAGCTGACCGCGTTCGTCGCAGCGGGAGCATACATAACCTGGGGCATCTTCGGTGGTTACTCTGAGATAATAGATCGTGTGCTGTCCACGGAGGAGTTCGCCCATCTCATAACAATAGAGTATACCTCCTGGTTCACCCTCACGCTGATATCTTTCTTCGCGGCGTTTCTTCTCCCGAGGCAGTTTCATGTCATGGTTGTCGAGAACTCTGATGAGTCTCACATAAGAAAGGCCATGTGGTTGTTTCCCCTGTATCTGCTTCTGATAAATCTCTTCGTTCCAGCGATAGCTGGAGCCGGCCTGATCCTGAATGTACCCGGGGTCAAGGATATGTTCGTTATAGAGATCCCGTACTCAATGGGCAACATACCTCTCGCTGTGCTCGTCTTCATAGGAGGCGCATCTGCAGCCACTGCGATGGTGCTCGTCGACAGCGTCGCAGTTGGCCATATGATGCTGAATGAGCTCGAGCTGCCGCATCTCATGAGATACATAGGCAAGGGCAGGGGTCTCCCGGGTCTTCTGCTCAATGCCAAGCGCATCAACATACTTCTCGTGGTGATCCTCGGCTACCTCTACTCCAGGGCTGTCGAGTACCAGAGCCTGGTGGATATCGGCCTCATATCCTTCGTGGCTGCGAGCCAGATGGGTCCGGTTGTGATAGGTGGTCTGTACTGGAGGAAGGGCAGCAGGGAGGGTGCGATCGCAGGTATGAGCGCTGGCTTCGTGCTATGGGTGTACACAGCATTGATCCCGACAATGGTCAAGGCTGGCTGGCTATCGCGCTCGATTCTGGACGAAGGCCCATTCGGTATACAAGCACTCAGACCGACGAACCTCTTTGGCGTGGATCTGGACCCATGGACGAACTCTGTCTTCTGGAGTCTTCTTATTAACGTGAGCCTTTATGTGCTAATCTCTTTGATGAGCAGCCAGACGCCTGAGGAGAGGGTCGAGGCAGAGGGATTTGTCGAGATATTCAGCGAGAGGAGGGGTGCGATTCCGATCGAGCGGCCGGCAATAAGGTTGGGGACTGTTGATGAGGTCGAGTCGATGCTGGCCAGATACATCGGGGCGGAGAAGGCCAGGCTTCTGATAGACGCGGATCTTGCAAGGCTTGGCGTCTCCAGGGATAGGGTTGATGCCAGGCACCTCCTGGATCTCTGGGATCATGCGGAGAGGATCCTCACAGGCTCGCTGGGGACCTCCACAACAAGGATCATCGTTGAGGAGCAGACCATACCAAGGCCGGTGGTCGAGAGAAAGGGGGAGGTCCCGCCGAAGTTCAGGCTCGAGCCCGGCAGGATATATTTTTCGGCGGAGAGGGCATACGAGATCTTCACAGATCAGGTGACGCATGGCTTTGAGGGGCTCTGTGTTACACACAGACATCCAGATGAGGTCAGGAGCAGGTTCGGGCTCACAGAGACGCCGATTATATGGCTCAATCCCAAAAAGGAGGGGCGAGAGAAGCATATCTCCCCTGCGAACCTGCCGCTCTTATTTCTCACAATAAAGACGTTCGTCGAGTCCAGCAAAAACAGCGTGATACTTCTTGATAGTCTGGAGCATCTTGTGAGTGTAAATGAGAATGTCACACAGGAAGAGGATATGCTGGACTTTGTCAATCAGCTGGAGGGTCTCGTTCGCAGGACCGGCACGAGGCTGCTCCTGGCTGATTCCTCGGATTTCGTGGGCTTCTGCGGTGTATCCAAGACGGAGCCGGTCGATGTGAAGGGGCTGATATTCACCGCAGGCCCGCTGCCATCCTATCTTCTCAGGGTGTTCATACTTGCCATAATTGCAAGCACAAGATCTCCTGAAGCTGCCATGGATATCGCAAACTCGGTTCTCAGGGAGCAATCGGGCATCTCTGAGGAGACATCATGCGACCCTGACATGCGTGGCAGGGGTCTGATCGAGATCGATACCAGGTGCAAGATCACCAGGAGGCATTTCTTCACGATAATCAGGCGGATATCCGCGGGCGTGAGCAGGATCGATCCTGGCTTCGATGCTGCAAAGGTCCTCAGACCCCTCATCGACAAGTTCGGCTTCAGCATATACGAGCTGGTCCTCAACCCGGGCACAACATATGCGATAGAGGAGGATAAGCCTGCTCGCTGCTTTGAGATATTCAGCGAGCTGATTCACGCAGGCCTAGATGGTTTGTCCATATCGAGGTACAACCCTGAGACCCTGCGCGAGAAGTACGGAATCTCGCCTGAGTGGGTCATATGGCTGACGCAGAAGACAGAGGAGGGCAAGTTCAGATCTGTGGATCCCACGAACTTCCCCAGGCTCAGCTCGATGATATCGGATTTCCTGAGGAGAGCGGAGTATCCGGTGATACTCCTGGAGGGCATAGGCTATCTGATCACGCAGAGCAACTACGAGACCGTTCTCAGATTCATACAGTCGCAGAGGGATGAGGTATCCCTGCGAGGAGCGGTGATGCTCGTGCATATAGATCCTCTCTCCCTGGACACTAAGGAGCTGCACAGGCTTGAGGGCGAGATGGAGCAGCTGAAGCTTTGAATCTCTCTATAGGAAGTGACTTCCTCCCCGCCATGAAGTGCGGGGCTTCCTGCGTTTCGACCTGTTGTCGAAGCCCTTCGACGTCAAGTCGAAGGCTTCGTAGATCTGGTTATCCAGTATTACCCCTCTCCAACATAGCATTTTTTTAAAATACATAAATTCCAGTTATCTTTGGATTTTGTTTCTTATTTTCGACTAAATTTCAGATAAAGTTTGTGGTATCATTTATTTTATTTATTAGATGGTTAAATGATACTTTAAAGTAATTTGGATGCTTAATATATACTAAAAAAGGAAAATATTGAGAATAAACATGAGATCTACGTTAATATTCGATACTAAGCATCCGAAATGGATGATAGCCATTAAAATACTTCAAATTATCGGTTCAGCACGTGAACCTGTCCGAATAACACTATCACCCCTCGCGAAGTTATAGTAAAAGATAAACATTTTATATAAGTTGTTCCAGCATTCTATAGCTCTTGTCCATCTCAGGCTTCCGGTTTTATGCGTTTGAAGTTCACAGTTATTGAGCAGAAGAATATTTTTGCCCGTTGCTTGAACGAGGAGAATACAGATTCCACGAGGCTTCGATCCCCAAATGATTCGTATCTGACTTTTACGAAGTCGGCAGAGTGCGTCTCTGTACCATGGACCCTCTTAGATGAATTATTTTATTTCTTTCAAGATCATTTGCAGCAAAAAAGTAACATTTCCTACCATTATATTTCAGAATAGTTTCGTCTACACCGAACCTCACTATGCCAAGCGACTTTACATTCTCGGGTTTATAATCAAGAGACTCCTTGAACCGTGTGATCCAGTAATGTACACTCGACTTGCCCACACCAAGAACTGACGCCGTCCTCCTCACACTGGATGAGACCATATAATATCGCGAAAAGCTTGATTTCTAAAGGCACCTTATTCCTGCTGAAGAGGGGTATGCTGGATAACACAGAAATCAAAGATGTAGATGTCATCGCCTCTTTAAATTTCATTGAAGTAACCTTATACTCGGCTCTGGCTTTTATCTTATTCGGACAGGTCCCACAAGAGAAAAGTAAACTTCATTTATTTCTTACCGGCAAATAAATGCGGGGGAAGGGATTTGAACCCTTGAACTCCTGCGAGAATAGATCTTGAGTCTATCACCGTTGGCCTGGCTTGGTTACCCCCGCGTTCTGTATTCAGTAGCGGATTCGATCCATATAAGGATTTCTGGTACCGCTGCCAGCGCGCAGCTCTGATCACGCCTGAAGAGCCATTCTCCCATCAGCAGCAGCGTTTCAGCTCCAGTAGCCTGTCGATCTCACGCTTGTAGCACTTCTCGCATATCCTTCTCGGCCCGAGCTCTCTGTGCATGACCTTGAGGAGGTGCACTCCATCAGCGCCGCAAATCTCGCATCTCATATGCCACGCTCTGAGCTGGCTGGCTCTTATTGTTGACGCCAGAAGCGCACCTCGGATACTAAGACTTATAAACTAGTGGATGGCAGGTAGCAGGTATCAAGCTCATCGGAGGAGTGTTATTTGACGCGAAAACCAGGAAGCATGTACAGAAGGATCGAGCGGCCTTACACCCGCAGGGAGTACATAGGAGGCGTCCCTGGAAGCAAGGTCGTTCACTATGACATGGGGAATCTCACCGCAGAATTCCCTGTGAAGCTATCTCTTGTGGTGAGAGAACCATGCCAGATCAGGCACACTGCACTTGAGGCGGCAAGGGTTGCTGCAAACCGTTATCTCCTTAAAACACTTGGAAGGAACGATTTCCATCTTAAGCTGAGGGTCTACCCTCACCATGTCATAAGGGAGAACAAGCAGGCTACAGGCGCAGGCGCTGACCGAGTCTCCAGCGGTATGCGTCGCGCATTCGGGAAGCCTGTCGGCACAGCGGCCCAGGTTTACCCCGGACAGCGGATATTCACGCTGGGTGTGCACCCTGAGCATATCGAGGAGGCCAAGACGGCTCTGCGAAGGGCTGGACACAAGCTGCCCTCGCCGGTCCAGATCATCGTAGGCTCCTGAATGGTGACCAGGCTTGGAGGACTATCTAGCTGGACTCGAGCGGGCGATGAGGTCCATGCCCGCCACCAAGGGCACGAAGGAACGCTTCCAGATCCCCGTGCCCAAGATCTTCTACGAGGGCAAGACTACGGTGCTCGACAACTTCGCATCCATAGCGGATGCTTTAAACAGGGATCCTGATCACCTGATGAAGTTCCTTCTCCAGGAGCTCGGCACCGCAGGAAAGATCGAGGGGCACCGTGGCATCTTCCAGGGCAAGTTCACAGAGCAGGCGATCCAGAACCAGATCGAGGCCTATGTGGATGAATATGTGATATGCTCAGAGTGCAAGCTCCCTGACACACATCTCATAAAGAGCGATCGAGTTCTCATGCTGAAATGCGACGCTTGCGGAGCCCACAGGCCGGTCAGGAAGCGGAAGGCCAGGGCGGTTGTGGCCAAGGACGTCATAGAGGAGGGCGAGACCTACGAGCTCAGAATCGAGTCTGTGGGGAGCAAGGGCGATGGCATAGCCAAGGTGGACAAGTACCTGATCTTTGTGCCGAACACATCTAAGGGCGAGATCGTCAAGGCGAAGGTGAAGAAGATAAGCGGAACTCTTGCTTTTGCGGAGATCGTTGAGCGGAAGGGCAAGGCATGAGTGATAAGAGGATACAGCTGAGCTTTACAGACAGGCATAAATACAGGATGGAGTTCGAACCTGCTGAGTTCTGGAGGCCTCTGGCGGATGTGTATGAAGGGGTCGAGTGGTCCATAGGCGATGACAGCATCTCTGTGGTTGCAGAGAACTACTCGTACCTACTGGATCTGCTGGTTCATGCCAGGCAGTTCTACCTCAGGTCGATGCCGTTTGAGGAGCGATTTCGTTAGGATCGCATCAGAAGCAGACGACCCGGATCTTCTGACGCTACTGCCAGAGCGGTTCCTGGCAGGCCTGTGCAGTGGTAAGATGCCAAAGCCCCAGCGGCCCATCTCTTCAGAGCCGATGGCGCATTTCCCGCCTGCATTCAGTCGGCCTGTCAGGCTGCGCTTCATAAAACCCCTGGGATGGCAGGGTAGCGTAAGCTCTGGTCTTCAGGCCGGAGTTGCTGACGTGTTTTTCCACTGAAGACTGCGCCTAGAATAAACTCGGGCCCGGCGGGATAGGTATATTACCCAGCAGATTCACAAGCCGGCATGGCCTGTGGTCTTACACTTCATATGTGGGGATACCATGATCACCATCAAGGATGTCGAGCACATAAGCTGGCTTGCCAGCATCAGGATCTCTGATGAGGAGCGGGAGGAGCTTGTTGCGCAGTTCAACACCATCCTGGAGTACTTCCAGCAGATGGATGAGGTTGATACTGAGGGCGTGGAGCCGACATACAGGGTTGTCGATCTGGCGAACGTCTTCAGGGATGATCTGCCCAGGGAGTCGCTCTCTCAGGAGGACGCCCTGAGAAACGCGCCCAGAAGGGAAGAAGGATACTTCAGGAGTCCGAGGATAGTGTGATCATGCTCACCCAACTTAAAGAAGAGATCTTATCCGGATCCGCTGAGGAATATCTTCACAAAATCTTCGAGAGGATAGAGCGCAGCAGGCTGAACGCGTTCACAACGCTTGCGAGGGAGAGCGCCCTGGAAGCGGCAAGGGAGTTCGATGCCAGGCCCTGGAAGGGCGCGCTCGCTGGGATTCCGATCGCGATCAAGGACAACATCTGCACAAAGGGAATAGAGACAACATGCAGCTCCCGGATTCTCAGAGGATTCGTCCCGCCATATGATGCGCATGTCATAGAGCGACTCAAGGCAGAGGGCGCCATAATAATGGGAAAGACGAACATGGATGAGTTTGCCATGGGTACATCGACGGAGACAAGCTGTTTCGGCCCCACGAGGAACCCGTGGGATCTGGAGAGGGTGCCCGGCGGCTCTAGCGGGGGATCCGCGGCTGCCGTGGCTGCCGGCGAGGCTCCGTGTGCTCTGGGATCGGACACTGGCGGATCTGTCAGATGTCCAGCCTCATTCTGCGGCATCGTTGGGCTGAAGCCAACATACGGGCTGGTCTCACGCTACGGGCTGATCGCATACGCGAACTCGCTCGAGCAGATAGGCCCGCTCACAAAGACCGTGGAGGATGCGGCTCTTCTCCTCGATGTCATAGGTGGCCACGATCCGAGGGATTCCACATCTGTTGCATCTGAAAAGAACTATCTCAACAGCATCTTTGGGGATGTCAGAGGCACACGCATCGGCGTGCCACAGGAGTACTTCGGCGAGGGAGTCGATCCTGGAGTTGAAAGGGCAGTTTGGGACGCGATATCAGTTCTGGAAGGTCTTGGTGCGAGCTGGAAGATGATCAGCCTGCCGCACACGAAGTACGCGCTTCCAGCGTATTACATAATAGCGATGTCTGAGGCATCCTCAAATCTTGCCAGATTTGATGGATTGAGGTATGGGTTGAGGGTCGGCGAGGACAGGGACTGGCATACGACCTTCTCTGAGATAAGGGCAATGGGGTTCGGGAAGGAGACCAAACGCAGGATCCTGCTTGGTACGTATGCTCTCTCTGCCGGGTATTACGGGAGATACTACCTGAAGGCTCTGAAGGTCAGAACTCTGATAAGAAGGGACTTCGAGCATGCGCTGAAGGAGGTCGATATAATCGCATCCCCCACGATGCCATTCCCTGCGTTCAGGATCGGGGAGAGGATAACAGATCCGCTCTCTCTTTACATGTCAGATGTCTTCACAGTGCCCATAAACCTGGCAGGAATTCCAGCGATATCCCTGCCATGCGGATTCTCGGATGGCCTTCCTGTGGGGCTGCAGCTCATGTCAAGGCCGTTTGAGGAGGGGCTCCTGCTCAGGGTCGCGAATGCCTACGAGAAAGCCACTCCGTACCATCTGAGATCCCCTGAGGTGGTCTGATGGACGACGTGATTATCGGGCTGGAGATTCACGTCCAGCTCAACAAGCTCAGATCCAAGATGTTCTGCGGGTGCTCCACCAGCTACCACGACGCTCCACCAAATACGCACACATGTCCGGTATGTCTCGGCCTCCCGGGGTCGCTCCCCGTTCTGAACAGAAGGGCCGTGGAGTTCGGGATAAAGGTCGCCCTGGCGCTTAACTGCAGAATAGCAGAGGAGACGATGTTCTACAGGAAGAACTACTACTACCCGGACCTTCCGAAGGGTTTCCAGATAAGCCAGTACGATTATCCGCTGGCAACCGGCGGGCACGTCCTCATCAAAGGCGATGACGGGCAGGAGCGGAGAATAAGGATAACCAGAGTCCATATGGAGGAGGACCCGGGGAGACTGGTACACGCAGGCACCATCGATAAAGCGAAGTATACGCTGGTCGACTACAACCGCTGCGGAATGCCGCTTCTCGAGGTCGTCACAGAGCCAGATCTCAGATCTCCCAAGGAGGCCAGGCTCTTTCTGGACAAGCTCAGAACGATCTTGGAGTACCTGGACGTCTTCGATGGCAACCTGGAGGGCGCTCTGAGGGTGGACTCGAACGTATCGCTTGCAGGCGGGGACAGGGTTGAGGTGAAGAACATCTCAAGCCACAAGGGCGTCGAGAAGGCGTTATCTTATGAGATAACCAGACAGAGGAACCTGAAGCGCAGAGGCATAGAGGTGGTCCAGGAGACCAGGCACTACGACGAGCTTCGCGGCGTGACAGTATCGATAAGAACAAAGGAGGAGGCTCACGACTACAGATACTTCCCGGAGATGGATCTCGTTCCTCTCAGGATCGCCGACTGGGTTCCCAGGATAAAGGCTGAGCTTCCAGAGCTGCCGGATGCGAAGAGGGAGAGGTTCAGGGAGCAGTACGGCATAACCGATGATCACGCGAAGTCGCTGACATCTGAGATAAAGGTCGCCGACTTCTACGAGTGGGTTGCTGCTCGATCCGATCCGAAGCTCGCTGCTGTATGGATCGCCGATGTACTCAAAGGGGAGCTGAACTACAGGGATCTGACGATAGATAGCTTCAGCAGAGATCACATGCTCGAGATAGTGAGAATGCTATCCGAGAGGGAGATCACAGATGAGATCGCGGTCACTCTTATAAGAACCATACTCGACAGGGGTGGCTCGCCGAGGGAGATCGCCGAGAGCATGGGCCTGAAGAGAGCGGATGATGATTATGTCGTTCAGGCTGTCAGGGAGGCGGTTGCCGATTCACAGGAGGCGGTGAGGGACTACCTCAGCGGCAACGCCAGAGCGATAAACTACATCGTCGGCCAGGTGATGAAGAGGACGAAGGGCCGGGCGGATCCGTCGGTCGCCCACAGGCTTGTGAAGGAGGAGATCGAGCGGCAGTCGTCCTGATCAGCTCGCCCTTCGAGATAAAATATTTTAAACACATCCTGTAAATTAGATCATATAGATCACCTGTGCCAGTCGCGATATCCACGAATGCCCAGGGACACTGGCTTCTGTGAAGTAGATCCTATAGACAACCTGTGCCAGGTCATCTGAGACCAGGAGCGATCCGTCCTTTGCTACCTCTACATCTACCGGTCTTCCCCACGCGATCCCGTTCTCGAGCCATCCCTCTGCAAAGATCTCATGGCCGATGGCAGTGTTGTTATCTATCCTCACTGCAGCCACGCGGTATCCTATCGGTGTGTCCCTGTTCCAGGATCCGTGCTCTGCTATGAAGACACAGTTCTGGTACTCAGATGGGAACATAGAGCTGGTGTAGAACCTCATGCCCAGCGGTGCGACGTGCGGTCCAAGACACCATGCAGGGGGTACCTTTTCATGGCAAACATAGCTCTCATCTGATCCGAGGTCAGGGTCAGGAATGCTTCCAGAGTGGCAGTAAGGGAATCCGAAGTCAAGTCCTGGAACCGGGGCGTGGTTCAGCTCGTCCGAGGGCACGTCGTTACCCAGCTCATCGCGGCCGTTGTCCGTGAACCATAGCTCGCCTGTACGCGGGTCCCAGTCCATGCCGACCGAGTTTCTGACTCCGCGTGCATAGACCTCCATTCCTGTGCCGTCTGGATTCATTCTTACGATTGTGGCATTCAGGGGATCATCGTGAGTGCAGACGTTGCAGTTAGCGCCCATGGCAATGTATAGCTTGCCGTCAGGTCCAAACCTGATGTACCTCCAGCCATGCAGGATGTAGTACGGCAGCTCCTTGACAACTGCAGGTTCTGGTGGGCTGTCAAGCCTGGACTCGATACCGTCGTACCGAAGTATCCGGTCTATCTCTGCGACATAGAGTGCCCCGTCGTGGAAGGCAACACCATTTGGATTTTTGAGCATATCAACGATCCGTATCTCCCCAGGCTCTGCCTTACCATTTCCGTTTTCGTCCTTGATAGCATAGACTGGAGAGAGCTCACCGGAGTCCAAAAGCTCAAAGGGCTGTCTTGTGCCGATAAAGAGTGTACCGTTCGGGCTCATTGTCATGGACCGAGGATATGTAAGGTTCTCGGCATAGATTTCGATCTTGAATCCAGGTGGGAGCTTTATCTTGTCCAGAGGAAGGGATGATGCTGACTGGATTGCGAGTCTCTTCTCTGCAACCGTGATCTCTGCGGACCTGCTGCCGGCGATAACACATGTAGCCTTAGCTGCGATCACATCACCCGCAGTAGCGTTCAGCTGGTAGCTCCTTGTGAATGTGGCCAGAGTAGGCTGGGATGTATAGTCCTCTGATAGAATCTTCTGTCCGTTCTTGAACAGATCGACCGTCTTGATGTAGTGTCTTGCTGGATCTGATACTGTGTGGGTTATTGTCACATTCAGGGTGCTGTTACCCTGGTCGTAGCTAAGAGAAACGCTCGAAGGAGGATGGGGCAGCGGGGTTCATTAAAAGGAGCAGAGCTAGGACCACAGCAAGAAAGCCGGATTTGAGGGTGCTAGAGTTTTGCATATCTTTATCACCTTTTTAAGAATATCAATTACATTCTCATTGGTATAAACATTCT
>NZ_JANIHG010000007.1 GCF_024518575.1 Methanothrix sp.
GGGGTTCATTAAAAGGAGCAGAGCTAGGACCACAGCAAGAAAGCCGGATTTGAGGGTGCTAGAGTTTTGCATATCTTTATCACCTTTTTAAGAATATCAATTACATTCTCATTGGTATAAACATTCTCAGGTGCTTTTTGATCTCCGCTTGGCCTCGAGCCTCTCCTCCCTGAGCCTCTCAGCCCTGTACTCCTCGATGATGTTTCTGAGCCGCTCAGCCCTCTTCTCCGCCTCGTATGCCTTTCTCTGCTCATCCCATCTCTCCTTCGCGGCTTTCAGCATCTCAGGATCAACGAATGATATCCCGTCTATCGTCTTTATTGAGAGATCATCTGCGCTGAGCACGGGAACGGATTTCTCCATGAAGTACTCCCTCATCCTCTGAGGCATCTCCTTCATGACGATAACAGCCTCCACTTCAAGATCCGCGATCATATCAGCCGTGTTCGGGCCACCTCCCGACGGATCCTGGAGCAGGATGAGATCCCCCTTGCCTATGGACCACCTGCTCCTCGCAGAGATGATGGCCTCCTTTGAGAAGACGGGAACTGGCTTCAGCTTTCTGTATCCTGCCATCTCCTCTATCCGCTCCGCCTTCCTGATCCTCTGCGCCTCTGCCCTGTACCTCCGGAGGCGTTTTCTCTCTGCCCTCAGCAGGTTTCTGAGCCTATCGATCTCTTTATCTCTTATCCGGATCTCGTGGTCGCGCTTCATCTCCCTGTATGTTCTGTCCTCGAGCTTCTCCAGCTGTCTCTTCAGCTCTGAGATCTCTTTGTCCTTAGAGGATATCTCAGCCCTCAGATCCTCCACATACTCCCTGAGGTTCCTGACCTGCTCTGTCAGAAGCCTCAGCTCCTCAGGCCTGGGCTGCGGGATCTGCGGAGGCGATTCAGGTGACTGCGCAGCCTCCTCCTCACTCTCCAGAAGCTCAGCCATCGCCTTCTCGATGGAGTAACCCCTCACCACAAGAGCCTTCACCTCGTCCGGGTTCACATCCCTCGAGATCTTCTTCTCCACCTGGCTGAACTTGTTTCTGTACTTTTTGAATGCGCTCATAGCAGCCGCAAGCGCGTCCCTCTCGTGATCGTTCCTGTAGTTGAACGGCCTGGCGAGCAGGATCTTGTCCTCGGCTGCCAGATCCTCGCCGGGGGAGAAAAGAACCGCATTGAACGCCCGCTTGATCTTCTCCACAGCCCCCGGTGCCGGCGAGACGTCCGTGGCTACTATCAGGGGTCTGCCGCGCGCTGCTATCCACTCGATGACATCCGAGGACGACATGGTTCTGGCTGAGACCATATCGACGAGCTCTCCCTTGAGATTGAGAGCAGCGAGCCCTGTTGTGGTCCCGGGATCTATTCCAACGATGATGTAGTCCCTGCGCTGATGGAGGGGCACGAACTGCAAATGCTGTCGCGGGATCGGCGAGACTCTTATCTGGACATCTCCCCTCGAGCTGGAATGCACCGGCACCCTCTCCCTGGGCGCCTCGACCACGAACTCGCATCTGATATAACCTCCAAGACCCTCCACAGCCTTCATTGTGAACTCGAGCCCGCTCTCTTTCAGATCGTGCTCGATCTCTCTGGAGAGGAGCTTCACGTTTCCGTGTATCTTCCTGGAGTACCTGTTCTGGCTCCATCCACCCCTTCCGGGAGAGCGCCTCCGGCTCACCTTTATCCAGGTCCTGTCCTCGAAGACGGAGACCGCGCAACCGATGCCCTTCGCGGCAAGGCGCGCACATGCCTCAGCCTCATGCATCGGATTCAGCCTGTCAAAGACGATTCCGTGCCACCTCGCAACCTTGACAAGCGGCTCTGGATGATCCCCGCCGGTCACCTGGACGATCCTGGTGCCTGGCGGAAAAAGCCTCATGAGGAGTGTGAGCTCGTTCCTGTCCGCAGCGAGCTCATAGATGTTATCGACAGCTATGATATCCGGCTTCTTCTCTCTTATAATCCGGATGAGCTTCTGCCTGCTGACCATCTCATAGCAGTAGGTGCTATCGCCATCTATCACGAAAAGCGCGTAGCTCGGCTGGCTCCTGCCCCTGGGGGAGCCGCTGGCGATATCCACACCGAATATCCTACTCTCCATCATCAACCTTTATCGTTCGGAGAATCTCTCCTGGATTCAGATCTATCTTATATCTGCGCTTGAAGTATTTCAGTATGTTGGAGACATCCCTCTCGAGAAGCTCTTCTGCGTTCTCGTGATCCCTCCCGACTGCCTGTGGCCAGTCGATTATTGTTATGTCATCCCCCACAATGACGTTGTACTCGCTCAGGTCTGCGTGTATCACTCCGAGCCTGTACGCCTTCTTTATCTCCGCCAGGATCCTGTTGAGGTAGAATGCAGGATCATCAAGATCCGTCTTTGTGAGAAGCACCCCCGGGACCCTCTCCATAACAACGGCATGCCTGCTTCTGGCAACAGGCTTCGGGACAGCCACATAGGGATAGAGCCTCTCCATCACCTCAAACTCAGTTCTGGCCGCGAGGCCCGCAGCATAGATCCATGGGACCTTCGGCCTGTCCCTGAGATACTCCCTGACCCTTCTCACCCTGGAGAAGCTGGTCCTCCCCTCCCTGTGGAACTTTATAACCAGCGGAATATCATTCAAGGCCTCATAGACGACAGACTCCTTGCCAACGCCCAGCCTGTCGCCAAGCGATGCCACGAAGCCTCTCCTGACGAGATCGTGAAGGGCGAGAAGATCGTATGCTGCAAACTCGATCTGGTACCCCTCGTATGGCACCTTCGTGTAGGAGACGAGCTTTCTGCCTGAAAGCAGCCTGAGATAGTACTCAGCCTTCGAGGCCGGTATGCCGGAGATGGCCGAGATCTCCTCGAGGGGCACCCACTCCCTCCGGCGCATTCCGGCCTCGATGGCTTTCAGTATGCACAAATCCTCAGATCTGAGGCTTAGAAACCGCTCTGCCAGCTGTATCACGCTGATAATCTCATTCTCTCAGGCTAAATCCCTTTGCCTGTGTATGAGAGCCATCTGCTCTCAAGATCATCTGAGCTCATCGTCTCTATCACATAGTCCGCGAACTCCCTGCCCGTGGCACCGCCAGGCCTGCCGGTCATGACCAGTCTCCTCTCGAACTGTCCGCATATGTCAAGAGCCATCTCCAGTCTCCTCGCCTTGTCAACCATCCCGACATGACGGAGCATCATCGTCGAGGCGCGCATGATGCTCGATGGGTCCGCGTACTGCGCCCTCCCTTCCTGGACCATCCTCGGTGCTGAGCCGTGTATCGCCTCGAACATCGCATACCTCTTGCCAATGTTCGCGCTTCCCGCCGTCCCCACCCCTCCCTGGAACTCCGCAGCCTCGTCTGTGAGTATGTCTCCGTAGAGGTTCGGGAGGACTATCACCCTAAAGTCCCGTCTCCTCTTCGTATCCACGAGCTTCGCCGCCATTATGTCGACGAACCAGTCGTCAAAAGTTATCTCAGGGTACTCTTTAGCGATGGACCTTGCGATCTCGAGGAACTTCCCGTCCGTTGTTTTCACTACATTTGCCTTTGTCACCACAGATACTCTGTTGATATTGTTCCTCCTGGCATAATCGAAGGCAAGCCGAATTATCCGCTCCGAGCCCTGCGTGGTTACGACCTTGAAATCGACCGCGAGATCGTCGGTGACGTTGAGACCCTTGCTTCCTAGAACGTACTCGCCCTCCGTGTTCTCCCTGAAGAAGACCCAGTCTATGCCCTCGGATGGTATTGAGACAGGCCTCACGTTTGCGAAGAGATCCAGCTCGCGGCGCATCGCCACGTTTGCGCTCTCCAGGTTTGGCCATGGATCCCCCTTCTTCGGCGTTGTGAGCGGCCCCTTCAGTATCACATGGCACTTCTTCAGGGCCTCAAGGGCATCATCAGGGAGAGCCTTCATAGCCCTTGCCCGCTCCTCTATGCTGAGCCCCTCGATCTTCCGGAGCTCAACATCCCCGCGCTCTATCTCATCCCTCAGAAGGCTCTGGAGAACCCTTATGGCCTCGCCTGTTATGTAAGGCCCTATTCCATCGCCATTGACGTATCCTATGATCAGGGGCTTCAGATTGCTGTAGTCTATCCAGCCGCCCGCCGCCTTCATCTGCTCCACCCTTGCAAGCTGCTCCTCCAGAAGCCTGCCGAAATGCTCCTTCGCCCTCTCTATAGCCTCTTTCTGGTTCATGTCAAAACAATGTTATGCGATATCTGATCAAGCTTTTCATCGCCAACATATGGCCGTTCCACCGGGTCATTCACGATACACTGAGGGCGGGAAAGGTAGCGGATACCCACGAATTCGTTCGTGGGAGGAGCATATCCCAATAAGACTCATATTTCGTGGCGGGTAGTTGACGCCCAGAAGATCTCTTATAACCGGTGATGAATCTCAGTTCATGCGTGTTGGAGTGATCACCAGAGGGAAGTACGGAGAGCGGCTCATAGATACGATAATGAAGCACACCGACTTCGATGTGGTGCAGGCAGCCGTGCCGGAGCTGCTCCCCGGATTCATCGAGGACCCGGATGAGTTTCTCAGGAGCATAGGCCTGAATGAGGATGTCTTCAGCGCGGATCTGATTGTCATGTACACACTGCATCCGGATCTCACGCCTGCGATAGCGAGGATGGCCGGGGAGCGCGGGGTTAAGGCGCTTCTGATACCTGGCGGCATCGGAAGGGCTGGATCGATAGAGGAGCTGCGCAGCATCTCGGAGAGGTACAACATCTACATAGAGGTGGATGAGATCTGCTGCACCCTCGAGAAGGTAGGGGTGGATGCTGTCGACGAGTTCGCAGAGCGTCTGGGGAGACCGGAGCTGAGGGTCGAGCTGAACAGCGGCAGGATCAGCAGAGTCGATGTGGTCAGAGGATCGCCATGCGGCAGCACATGGCATGTCGCACGTGAGCTCGTCGGAAAGAGCGTCGCTGAGGCGCCATCTCTCGCAGGCCTGGCATGCCAGCAGTACCCCTGCAGGGCTGTGCGCGGCACACCCGGTGGCATTCACACATCAGGAGATCTCCACAAGAGCGCTATGGAGCGCGCTCTGGGCCTGCGATCAGAGCTAACTCTTCCGAGACAGTCAAGGCCGATCAGGATAAGGGGTGGCGTTGTTGAGGCGTCCTGACGTCGTGGAGGCGACTGAAGCGGTCTTACGCAGAGCACAGACCTCGCTGCCAGGCTGGGTCGTTCGCTCAATAGAGAGCGCTCTTCGAAGGGAGAGGAGCGAGATAGCTAGGTACCATCTGGAGGCGATACTGGATAACATAAGAATCGCTGAAGCTGATGCGCGCCCGATATGCCAGGACACGGGCCTTCCTGTGTTTCATGTGGAGATCGGGGATAGATGCCACATCGACTTTGATCTTTGGGAGGCGATCGCTGAGGGGGTGAGGATGGCGACGGCAAAGGGCATGCTCAGACCGAATGTGGTGGATCCGCTTAACAGGTCGAATACAGGAGATAACACAGGCCCCGGCATGCCCTGCCTCATTGTGGATGGAGTCGCGGGAGATGCGCTCAGGATAACAGCATTTCCGAAGGGGGCTGGCTCTGAGAACATGAGCTTTTTGGGAATGCTCAATCCAGCGGATGATCCGTTAGATTACATCCTGGAGAACCTCGCGGAGCGTGTATCTAACGCCTGCCCGCCGGTTTTCGTCGGTGTGGGGATCGGCGGGACCTTCGACCAGGCGGCATCTCTCGCGAAGCGCGCGGTCATGGGCATTCCTGGGGATAGCGAGGAGGAGCTGTTGCTTCTCAAGAGGATCAACGATCTCGGGATAGGCCCAATGGGGCTCGGCGGGGACACCACAGCACTTGGCGTGAAAATAGAGAGGGCGTTCTGCCATACAGCATCACTGCCTGTGGCCGTCAACCTCCAGTGCTGGGCGAACAGAAGGGCGACTGTAATAGTGACGGAGGATGGATGGAGCATAGAGTGAGAGCTCCCCTCTCTGAGGGGGACGTCTACAGACTCTCTGCCGGCGACGTCGTCTGGCTGAGCGGCGTTATCTACACTGCGAGAGATAAGGCCCACCAGAGGCTCAGCGAGGTGAGCTTCGATCTGAGGGGCGGGGTGATATACCACTGCGGACCGCTCATAAGAGACACGACTGTTGTATCCGCAGGCCCGACGAGCAGCGTGCGGCTCGCGCGATACCTTCCGCATGTTCTTGATCTCGGGGTGAGGTGCATCATAGGAAAGGGAGGGATGCCAGGAGCTGCTGAGCTGATTAGAGGGAGGGCTGTCTACCTCGCCTACCCGGGTGGATGCGGGGCTGCTGCCGCGAGATCCCTTAGAGTGCGTGGCGTCTCTCTCCCTGAGCTTGGAATGGCAGAGGCTGTCTGGGAGCTCGAGGCGCTGAATCTAGGCCCCATGGTCGTGGCGATAGACTCTCACGGAAGGGATCTGTACAGAGAGGTGAGAGAATCAGCAAAGAGGCACCTGAAACTCTGAGAGCAGCTGCGGTGGATCTGAGGTACCTCCTTAACAGAGGCTACCCAACAGGCCCTGCTGTGAGGTTCGTGGCAGATCACTACCGCATAGATAGGGATTACAGAAACATCCTCTCGAGGGCTGTGCTCTCAGAGGATGTTGCAGGCTCGAGGAGGCGCAAGGCGATCTGCCTCGAGGATCTCAGGGGAAGGGTGCTGCATATCGATGGATACAATGTGCTGATCACTGTGGAGAGCATAATCTCCGGAGAGGATATCTTCCTCTGCGACGACGGCTTCCTCAGAGACATGCGCTGCCTCTTCAGGAAATACCGGAGATCCGAGGCCACGGATGAAGCCATCCAACTTATGATAGATACGATATCGAGAGCCATGCCGTCTGAAATACTTCTGCTCCTGGACAAGCAGATAAGCAGGTCCGGCGAGCTCGCCTCTGATATAGGAGAGGCGTTCTCAGCCGCGGGGATCTCCGGCACCGCAAGAACTGCAAGAGACGTGGACAGGGCTCTGAAGAATTCGTCTGCGGTTGTGGCAACAAGCGATGGCATAATCATAGATCACATCTCCAGCGCGCTGGACATCCCTGCACTTATAGCAAAAAGAATGATGGTTGAGCCGATCCGGATATGATAGCTTCAGCATCGCACTGCTGTGTTGGATAAGTCCTAAAATTGCAACCTGATGGCCATTAGGGGTAAAGATGGAAATTAGCCAAGAATCGATGCTTAGAGATGGAATTCTGAGAAAATTATCCAACACAGTGCTGTGTTGAATAATTAAGAGCTCTAAGGTCGAAAGCTATTGATTTTTACTAGGAGTGCAATCCGTATGAATCCAGCCTCTGCTATCGGATTCTCAAACATTATTCAACACGTATCTGTGAACCAGCATGCCGAGACCTATGATCGCGCCTCCGCTATCGGATTCTCAAACATTATTCAACACAGCGCATCGCACAACTGAATTTGTATTCCGGTTTGCATCGATCTGCTCTCAAGGGTCCCTCTCTGGCCACTGGCTCCCGTTGGATGGCACTGCTGGAGCTGAGAAGCTGAAGACTAGAACGAAATAACTCATGATTCCTGCCAGGCTGAATGCCCTCCTCGGTTCCTCCGGACTGAAGGCCGGACCTCAGCTGCCACTATAACATTATAGGATACACACAGCCGCCGCCAATCTCATCTGTGCTCTTTCCTGTACATCCACATAGCTCCAAGGACCTCCGCAGCCTGCTCGGGTGTGGAGTAAACCGGTATTCCAGAACGCTCCATTTTTATCACGTCGTCGATCACGAACTCCTTGGATGCGACGACCGCAAGTATGGGCCTCCCCTTGAAGTCGATGGACCTGATCGTATCGATATACGCTCCAAGCATCTCTGTCTGTATGACCACTATGAAGCTGCCAACGTCCTCGCTCTTTACGGCGATCTCTATGGTCCTCCTGACCTGATCAGGTGTCTGGTCGAATGTGAAGTCAACCGGGTTCATGCCAGACACATATTTAGGCAGCACACTGCGGAGCTCGTCCTTGAGTGCGGCGGAGAGCTCGGCGAGGCGCATGCCGTTCATGCTTATGGAATCTGCAGCCGCAACGCCCAGTGAGCCGGCGTATGATATAACAAACACTCCGTCGTTCAGCGGCAGGGGCTGCTTCGAGAAGGCCCTCGCGAGCGCGAACATGTGATCATTGTCTTTGGCCCTTATGAGCCCGGCCTGTCTGAAGATCGCGCTGTAGATCTGGTCATTTCCCGCAAGTGATGCGGTGTGCGAGGAGACCGCCTTCTTTCCAGCCTCGGTCCTGCCGGTCTTCAGGACCACGACAGGCTTCCGTCTCGAGACATCCCTGGCGACGTCTACGAACCGCCTTCCTCCCTTGACGTCCTCCAGGTACATGCAGACCACATCTATGTTCTCGTCCATCCCGATGGCCTCGAGCATGTCTGTCTCGTTGAGATCCAGCTTGTTCCCGATAGTCGCAATGATCCCGAAGTCAAGCACCTTCCTCAGACCCCAAAGATACCCGGCTGCATAAACTCCAGCCTGCGCTATGAGACCCACATTCCCCCGGTTGAGCTCGTCTACGACCCCTATTGATTCGACCACTCCGCAGTTCGTGTTTATGATTCCGGAGCAGTTAGGCCCCAGCAGCCTGCATCCATGCCTCCTCACTATGGACAGGAGCTCTCTCTCTATCTTCTTCCCCTCATCGCCGAGCTCTGCGAACCCAGCTGACTCTACAACGATATACCTCACGCCCACAGCACAGCAGTCCTGCACGACATGTGGTGTCATGCTGGCGGGCACAAGCACTATCGCGACATCCACGGGCTCCGGCACGTCCTTTATGCTCGGATATGCCCTCACGCCCTGGACCTCTGAGGCATTCGGATTGACTGGATAGAGCCTGCCCGCATAGCCATGGGTGAGAAGGTTGTAAAACACGTTCCATCCCAGCTTCCCCTTCGTGTTTGATGCCCCGATCACAGCTATGCTCTGCGGGTAGAAGAGGCCCCTCAGGTAATCAGCGCTCCGAGAACGCGTCATATCAGAAGCTGATGCGAGAGATGAGCTATCGAGTATGATCCTGGCATCTGCTATCGTGTAGCCCCTGGGATAGACGAAGACCGGGTTGAGGTCCATCTCATTTATGATCGGATGCTCCTGGACAAGATCTGATACCCTGAGGAGCATGCGCTTGATGGCATCGATATCCCCGGAGATGCCGCGGTATCCTCTGAGCAGCGGGTAGCCCTTTATCTCCCGGATCATCGACTCGGCATCCTCCTCAGAGATGGGTATGGATCTGAAGCTCACATCCCTGAGTATCTCCACGAAGATGCCGCCGAGCCCGAACATGATGACAGGCCCGAATGTTGGATCTCTTGTGACTCCGACAATGATCTCTATACCCGGGCTGGCCATCCTCTGGACCGATACGCCTATCATGCCCCTCTCCCGGAATGCCTCACGTATCTCATCGTATGCCGATCTCACAGCATCAGCGTCCTGGAGATTCAGCCTGACTCCGCCAGCATCTGATTTGTGTATCACATCTTTGGAGAGCACCTTGAGCACAACAGGATAGCCGAGCTGGTTCGCGAATCTCACAGCCTCATCGGCACTGGATGCGAGGTGTGCGCCGGTCGTCTCCAGCCCCGCGTCCATGAGAATGCGCTTGCTCTCGTGCTCCATCAGATACGTTCTTCCCTCCCCAAGCGCCTGTGCAGCTATTTCCTCGAAGTTGCCGGTCATGTAAGCACCCCTTGTTTCTTAGCGGATGGCCACGCCCTGGTGGTATTGAATATGTGTTAACCATCTGGCGAACATCTTTCAGGAAGATATACATTTTGTGTCAAGATGTGACAGACTGTGCAAAAGGTCAGCGCTCTCGCCCAGCTGGTAACTTGGAGGCCATGCAGGCTGCTGGAAGCACCCACCCACCAGAGCGCATAGCCAGACAAATGTATCTTTGGGCAAGTTATCATAAAGAGCGATGATATAGGCTTTGCATGCAGCTCTCGATGATGCGTGCCTCCGGGGATCCAGTTATCGATGGCTTTCCGCGTTTTGATCTGAGACTTCATCAATCCACATGCGTTATGCAGGTCCAGTGATAGTAGCCGAACATCGGCGTGCCTGTGACCTCGTCGAACTCATCGAGCTCGCAGCCGCATATCTGGCATCTCTCCCCTTCGGGGACCTCAATCTCGGCGTCGTTCCAGATCACTATCACAGCCAGAATATTGATCTGTGAGGTTAAATTGTTTGCTCCCGGCCTAGCTCAAGCCGCTGTGGTGAGACAGAATTCTCCTCAGATAAACGCCATGCATGTAGTCTCAGATGTGTTGGTGAGTATGTCGGCGAGGCCAGGTCTCTCTTTGTTGGGCATGAGCGTGTATGTCGCATTGCCTGTAACCACGACCACATACCCATCCGCGGGGGTCGCATCGAATCCGTGTGTGACAAGCAGAAATGCAAGGTCGAGGGATGTCATGAGGGGATCATCATATGAGCTCAGCAATTCCATCAACCCAGAGTCCATGCAAACCGCTGGTGTCAGCAAAACCAGCATAGCACAAAATACACCCATATGTCCATACATCTGTCTCACCAATAGACCTATTCGACTGGAAATATTTAAGGAGCACAGAACATGAAATCAGTACCTCAGGACAATACCAATTTTACGTAACATACATTAGATGGTGTACTCGCATCGTTGAAATCAAAAGCATGTGTGCCCTGAGTCATGAGGAATTATGCCATTGGATGGCGATTCCTGGAAGACTATTCGATGAATCGGGCCCACGCCCAGAAGCCCGAATATCCGGCTTGGAACCTGATGCTTAGGAAACGGTCATATCTCCTAAGACTTTTCCTCTTCCTTCCTCTCCGCAACTCTTTTGCTGAGCAGCTCGAGCCGTCTCTTCAGAAGTTCAAGCTCGCGCTCCACAAGCTCAAGGTCGTCTTTTTGAGGAAGCTTCTCCTCTTCGCCGCTGGCGCCTCTCAGGATATAGCTTCCGCCCTCAATCCTTATGCCCATTCCATATACCAGGGCTGCGGCCACCTTTCTTCTCGCTCTCACGAGATCGTTCCAAAACGCCTTTCTGGAGATGCCCATGTAAAGGGCAGCCTCCTCCTGCTCGAGGTCCAGTAAATCCACAAGACGGATTGCCTCAAGCTCCTCAAGCGTTATGACAACAGCTGCTCCCTCCCCACTCTCTGGAAGAAAGCATCTCACCTCAGGTATCTCCGAGATCCAGCGCTTACCTCGCCGTCGACCACGGCAGCGACACATGATTTTGTGTTGGAGGAGAATCTATTTAAGCTTATCAGAACCGGCATGGGACCTGTCCGAATGAGACGAGGGCTATCTTAATCAAAGTCTCCAGAACCTGTCTTCTTAATGCTCTTGCAACACCCCTCCCGTTCAGGCGAAGTTAATAAGTATATAATCGCATAAGCGAAGATGAGGTGCCGGAATGGAGAACGAAAAAGATCCAGACAGGAAGAGGGACAGCCCTGCATCTGGAGAGAAAGAGGACGATCGGCTGAAGAAGATCAGACACAAGATCGTCATTGGAAGTGGGAAGGGCGGCGTTGGAAAAAGTACTGTCACTGCCAACATGGCGATATCCTTCAAGCGGAGAGGGTACAGTGTTGGAATACTGGATGCGGACATAACAGGGCCGGACATACCAAAGCTTCTCGGAATCGAGGAGAAAAGGCTGACTGCATCCGATGAGGGAATCGAGCCAGCGGATTCCATGGGGATAAAGGTCGTATCGATGGCCCTCCTGCTGGAGAGCCGTGACTCTGCTGTTGTATGGAGAGGGCCGATGAAGATGGCCGCGCTGAAGCAGTTCGTTTTCGATGTCAACTGGGGCGAGCTGGACTTCCTGCTGGTGGATCTTCCCCCAGGGACAAGCGATGAGCCGATCTCTGTCGTCCAGCTGCTGAGCGGGATGGACGGAGCAATTGTTGTCACCACTCCACAGGATGTGGCACTTCTGGACTCCAGGAAGGCGGTCAATATGTTTCTCATGATGGGAGTGCGCGTCCTCGGGATCATAGAGAACATGAGCGGATTCAGGTGTCCAAACTGTGGCACCGTGGTAAACATCTTCAGCAGGGGAGGTGGCGAGAGGGCTGCCAGGGAGCTCGGCGTTGATTTTCTGGGATCCCTGCCGCTTGATCCCAGGATCGTCAGCGTGAGCGATATGGGGAAGTCGTTCATCGAGAATGGCGATATTGGAGAGGCCTTTGAGAAGATAGTCGACAGGTTGCTCGAGAAGCTCTCTGAGAAAAAGGTGTAAGCTCACACAAACTCGCTGTATTTATTCAGGAGACCGTAAACCTTCCTGATATCCTCTCCCTGTGATCTGGCCTCGTTGAGGTACGTGCTGTAAAGTGCTTCTGATATCGCTCTGGGTACCGGCTTGCAGCTCTCCCCGTGAAGCATCATCTCGAAGCATCTGGCCTCTGCCTCAGATATTTTCAGCGCGCGGAATGCGCCCGAATGCTCGCAGAAGAGCGGGTTATCCTCTGAAGGTGTATCTAGCGCAACCCTGGCGAGAGGGGTTCCGGGTATAGGCTCTGCTATGCTCACAAACACATCGTCGAGCATCGCCTCCTCCATGAAATCAAGCGTCTGCTCGAAGTCCTCCCGCGACTCGCCGGGGTAGCCTACGATAAAGCTCCCACCGACCTTGACGCCATGGCTCCTGGCGAGTTCAACAGCTCTCATGTTATCTCTCACTGTTACTCCCTTTCTCATCAGCTTCAGCATTCGATCGCTTCCGGACTCAAAACCGAAGAAGAGCCATCCTATTGTGCACTCCCTGATCGCCTCCAGGATCTCATCGTCCACAAGATCCACCCGCATGTCAGGCACAGATAGGTTTCTCTTTCCAAGAATCACAGAGAGCTCTCGAAGCATGCTGATGAACGCATCCTTATTGAGACTGTTCCTGTAGCCAAAGAGGGATGCTGTGCCGCCGCTCACCGCGACCCGCTTTACACCCATACGCTTGAGCTCTCTCACCTCAGCGACTATGTTCTCCAGCGACCTGGATCTTATGTTGCGTCCGAAGAACCTGGGCACCTGGCAGAATGTGCATCCTCCAAGACAGCCTCTGTGTGTCTCAATGTACACATTAGCGCCACGGACGCTCTGCGCCGGAAGGTCTGAAGGAAATAATGGCATCGCGTGGTCGATGACATCAACCCCAGAAGGTTCTGATCTGATGATCTTTCCGTCTTTTCTGTAAGCAACGCCCGGGATCCCCTCCGGCCCATTTTCCACTAGCATGGCGATTATGCTCTCGCCTTCGCCCATTGCCACCGCATCCACATCCAGCTCGCCAAGAACCATCTCAGGGCATATCCCGACAGGACCGCCACAGTAGACCGGTGATTCTGCTTTAGAGACGAACTCTCTTATTGATGGATCCAGAAGCTGCAGGGTGGAGAAGAGGCTGAGTATTATCACATCGCCATCACGGCGCAGATCTTTTGAGATATCAACGGAGTGCCCTCTGTCCCTGAGTATGCCTCCAAGAACCATCGAGCCGTATGTGTAAACCCCTGGAGAGATGATCTGGATCTTCATTGCTCATATCGAGGGCAGGCTCATTTAAAACCCTTTGGACCTCCCCCGATGCGCCCGATTGATACGATGAACCTGTCTCAAAAGGACCTAGGAAGAAGATATGCATCAGCGATTACTGATGCAGTTTTGATATACTGCAGCAGAGACCCGCATGCTCTCCAATCCTAATGCCTGTGCTCTCTGCACGCGTTATCCATGCTGGCCTCAGTTAGAAATCCATTCATCCAGTCATCGATGGCATCTCTGACAGTCCCTGTCGCGCCGACGAATACCCGGATGCCAAGCTGCTGGAACGCAGAGATCGCCTTCGGCCCCAGGCCGCCGGCGATAACGACCTGAACACACTTTCCGCGAAGCGCATCGACAGGGAGACCGTTTCCTCCCATGTGTGAGCTGTTGTTGGCAACTACCTCGATCTCGCCGCTCTCCGTGTCCACAATGGTGAATGTTGGAGAGCGACCGAAGTGCTGGGATATATACTCATTCAGTCCGGCTGTGCCCATTGAAGGAACGCATATCCTCACTCCATCACCACCGTTTTCCCCTTCCTCCACCCATACCGCGACCGCGCCCCATGCCACCCTGTGGAGGTACTGATGGGGCAGATAGCTTCACAAGCTCACCTCTGCGAAAACGCTCGATCGCATCTCTGACAGTGCCACCCTGAGACTGATAGATCTCGATGCCTGCAGAAGATAAAACCTGGAGCGCGTTAGGCCCGACATTTCCTGTGACAAGGGCGCTCACGCCAAGCTGGCTCACCATTTGAGCCGCCTGTATCCCCGTACCGCCTGCAGCTCCTGCTGCGGTGTTCTGCACCGAGCTATCGGCCATGGAATCGAGATCGACGACCACAAAGAACGGGCAGCGCCCAAACCTCGGATCCAGCGGCGCATCAAGCCCCGCTCCCCCGGCAGTGACACATATCTTCATGTTGGGTACTTATGAGATCTTTTACTTAAAGATTTCGCATCAGAATTAAATATAACAATCACAAAACGCACCACGAAGGACATCTCAGGTATGCATGGTGTCGCCTCGATTCGCCGGAGATATATGTATGATCGAGAGATTGAAGCTAACGATATTGGTCGAGAACACGGCATCCCCTCATGATTCAAGGCTGTGCGCTCAGCACGGGCTCTCCATCTTTATGGAGATGTGCCTGGACTCTGAGAGCATGTGCGTTCTCATGGATACAGGCGCGTCATCAGATGTGATTCTCAACAACATGGATCTGCTTAACATCGATCCAGAGGATATCGACCTGATCTTTCTCAGCCACGGGCATTACGACCACACCGGCGGCCTGATGGGCCTGCTTAAGCGGATGAGCCGTAGGGTACCCGTCCTGGCCCATCCCGGTATCTTTGCTCCAAAGCTCAGATCGAGACCCTTCCTGAAGAGCATAGGCCCGCCGTTCTCCAGACGCGATGCTGAGGATGCTGGGGCTGTGATGCTGCTATCAAGAAACCCTGTGTCATTGGCTCCAGGGATCACGACGAGCGGAGAGGTTGAGAGGAGAACATCATTTGAGAGGGTCGAGGGCTTCTGGACCATTGTGGATGGAATATACCAGGAGGACAGGATTGAGGACGATCAGGCCATAATAGTGAGCATCAAGGACCGCGGCCTGGTCGTGATATCAGGCTGCGCGCACTCCGGCATAATAAACATCGTCGATCAGGCGAAGAGGCTGACAGGTTCAGATTCGATATACGCGGTGATCGGAGGGTTCCACCTCATGGGCTCTGAGGACGAGCGGATCCGCAGGACCGCAGGGGCTCTGCTCGATCTGGATCCTGAGATCGTCTGTCCGGGCCACTGCACGGGCGCACGTGCGGTCTCGCAGCTACAGGAGGTCCTGGGGGATCGATGCCAGCCGCTCTTCACGGGCGAGGTCATCGAGCTATGATCGCATTCGGGCCGGTACCATCGAGAAGGCTCGGCATGAGCCTCGGGGTCAACAACATCCCACCTAAGATATGCACATACTCCTGCATATACTGCCAGCTGGGACGCACGCTCAAGACGAGCGTCAAACGGCGTGGCTTCTATCCGCCGGATCGGATTCTGGATGAAGTCAAGAGGAAGGTATCAGAAGCTGGAGTGAAGATAGACTACATCACATTTGTCCCTGATGGTGAGCCGACACTGGATGTGAATATAGGCGAAGAGATCGATCTTCTAAGGGCTCTTGGATTCAGGATAGCAGTCCTATCCAACGCATCGCTCCTCTGGGATCCTGATGTGAGAGAGGATCTCATGAACGCGGATCTGGTTTCGGTCAAGATCGATACAACGGATGAAGGCATATGGAAGAGGATCAACAGACCGCATCAATCGCTGAAGCTGGCACAGTTACTGGAGGGTGTACGCGATTTCGCAGCGGGTTACAGTGGTGATCTGATAACAGAGAGCATGCTGATCAGGGATCTGAACGATGATGATGGGTCCCTAAGAGGCATCGCAGAGTTCCTCTCGGAGGTTGATCCTGAAAAGGCATACATATCTGCGCCGATAAGACCGCCCGCAGAGAGCTGGGCGCTTCCTCCCGCCGAGGAGAGGCTCAATGCAGCGTATCAGATCATGAGCGAGATTCTGGATCGCGTCGAGCTTCTTGTGAGCCACGAGGAGGGGGCGTTTGTCTCAGCCGGAGATGTCAGGAGCGACATTCTCAGCATAACCGCTGTCCATCCGATGAGAGAGATGGCTCTGAGGTCCATTCTCGATCGAAGGGGCGAGGACTGGACGCTTGTCGAGAGACTTCTGGAATGCGGAGATCTGATGGAGACGCTCTACAGCGGGGAGCGGTTTTACATTCGAAGGCTCAAATCCCCTGAGCGTCTGCCGTCGCAGTAGACCTCTCCATTCTCGCCTGGCCTGACCACATCATTCCCTGCGGGCTGAATGCGTAGTAACTGCCCGTGATGATATCCCTTCTGATGGTCAGCATGCACCTGTAAAGCATGAGATCCTCTGTCAGAAGATCAAGATACACAACGCTCCCGACCACCTGACCGGTTGCATATGTGCTGCGAGACGCCGGAACCAGTATCCCACGGCCGAATATGGCATCTCTGTTATGGAACAGCGTGAGCTCTGCAGTATAGCCCTCTGATAGACTGATACGCCACTGGCCATCCATTCTCAGCGTTTGAACGCCTGGAACATATCCGCGGGTGTAACCCCATCTCTGAAGGGTCTCCAGATACTCCCACGTGCGCTCGATGTCAGGCGTGCGCATCAGCACATCGATTCCGAGAGGATCCGGCTGGAGCTCCTCAAGAGTTGAGGTGCCATTGCCTAAGCTACTTGTTCTCCTGAGATCAATCGCATCCGACTGGGAATGAGCAATCACTGTTATGCATAGAACTGCAATTCCCCATGCCAGGAGTATCTTCGCATACATATCACTCACGATTAAACGTTACTGCCATGTCCGGATAAAAACTCAGCTTTCATATGATGCATATACAATGTCTAGATGATGCTCTCATAGAGATGTCACCAGACGGCTCCATATCTGTTTTATCGAGCAGGCTGCAGGAGTGCTCAGCTCCACCACAGGCACGCTCCGGACCATTGCATCGATCACGTTTGTGTCAAATGGTATCCGGCCGATCATCTCGACCCCGCGTCCATTGCATGCAAGCTCGATATTTTCTGATGTCTCCTCATTGATGTCATATTTGTTTATGCACACCATCGCGCGGATCCTGAAATGCTCCGCAACATCAAGTATTCTGTCGAGATCGTGTACCCCTGAGACCGTGGGCTCCGTGACTATCAGTGCCAGATCAGCCCCTGACAGAGAGGCTATTACAGGGCAGCCTGTTCCGGGCGACCCGTCTATGAGCACCATATCCATCTTCAGAGATTCAGCCAGACTCCGGGCCATCTCTCTGACCATCGTCACAAGCTTTCCAGATGCCTCTTCTCCTGGAAATAGATCCGCGTGGACGAGCGGGCCGTATCTCGTATCCGAGATGTACGCATGGCCTGAGAGGTGCTCGACCATCTTCACAGCATCCGAGACGCATACGAGCATGCACACGCCGCAGCCCTCACATGCAGAAGGATCAACCTCAAAGTTCTTTATGGCGTCAAATCGGCAGTGTTCGACGCATGCGCCGCATTCTGTACACCTCTCCTTATCTATAGAGGCCTTTCTGATCCCGAAGAAATCGCGCCGCTCTCTCACAACAGGATTCAGGATTATGTGGAGGTCGGGCGCATCCACATCACAGTCTGCGATCACCGCCCTTCCAGATGCGCACGCTGCAAAGGATGCAACTATGGAGGTCTTGCCTGTGCCGCCCTTCCCACTGATGACGACTATCTGCTTCAACCCGACATCCCCCTTATCCTTTCAGCAAGGTTCACGAATCGCTCCTTCCAGCCGCGCATCCTCTCCACAAAGATCACGCCGCGGGAGTACAGCTCTGCTATCTCCCTGCTCATCGGTATCTCCATCAGGACAGGCACATCCCGTTTCTCCAGGTAGCTGTAGATCTCGCGATCGCCAATGCCGCTTTTATTGATCAGAACTCCCCGCGGAATGGACATTCTCTCGAGCATTTTCAGCGCGAGAGCAAGATCAGGAAGACCAAACGGCGTCGGCTCAGCCACCAGGAGACAGAAGTCAGTATCACGCACGGATTCCACCGCGGAGCACGATACGCCAGGTGGGCAGTCCACTATGACGGTATCTCCCTTAGCATGCCTCTTGACGTCCCTGATCAGTGGCGTTGAACGGGCCTCTCCGATCTCCAGCTCTCCCCACACAAGCTCATGATCTCCTGATCTAGCTCTTGATATCCAGCCTACCCTGCGAGGCACCTCAGAGATGGCCTTCTCGGGGCAGGCTATGAGACACCCCCCACATCCATGGCAGAGCTCAGGAAAGACCACAACTCTGCTGGGGATAACTGCGAGCGCGTTAAATGCGCAGACATCAGAGCACCTGCCGCAGTGCACGCACAGCTCCTCATCGATCTGAGGTACTGTTACAGAGCACTCTCTCCGATCGAGAAGCCTCATCTCAGGGAAGAAGAGGAACGCATTCGGCTCCTCGACATCACAATCCAGAAGTTGGGAATTTTCCACGGACACTGTAAGGCTGGTGGCCACAAGCGTCTTTCCGGTCCCGCCCTTCCCGCTGGCAACTGATACGATCAATCACAGCTCTCCTGACAAAACGCTGACATTAAAAGACACAACAAACAGAGCACAGATTAAAAACGCTGCGGTCATCTGTTTGACCGCAGCCTATCCAACCTCTCCTTGACCGCCTTGAGCTCCTCTTCCAGATCCGCAGCTATATCCTCCAGGTAGCGAGCCTCCTCATCAGGCGTCGGCTCCCGAAAGGGATACCACGGGTAACCGGCTCTTCCAAAGCTCCTCCAGAGCCAACTGCCTCGACACCAGGGGTTCCAGAAGCCCGGTGCTCTGTAACCTCTTCCAGGCAGCCACCACGGTCCTGTGCAATCTCCCCAGGGCATATCATCTCACCTCCATACAGTTATTACTTCCTTATGAGAATAAGTACTTAAATATTTCGCATGAGCCGCGACACTACGGCTCTGGAGGGTGCGAGCCATTCGGAAGCCGGCCTTTTAAACAAGAATTGCTGGATCATGCCAGCTGCTGGCCTCGGAGAAGATCATCGATCAGCTCCTTCAGGAAGGATCTCTGGATCTGGAGGGTCTCAACCCCAGCCTCAGAAAATGCGTAACCAGGACCTTTGCCCTTCAGACTCTCCCTCGTCAGCACCATGTCAGGCTTGTGTTTGAGAAGGAGCTCTGCGACCTTTATGCCCTTTCCCTTCTCCATCCCAAGATAGGGGTTCGCGATGATCTCCTGTCTTATCACCTTTTTTTCCACGGTATCGATATCCACAATGGCGAAATAGGGCGACTCTCCGAAGTGCACCCCCACCTCTCCAGCTGGATCTGCAAGAGGAATCGCATACCGCATGACGCTCCTCGCCATGGGCTCATAGTGGATTATGATGCGATCCACCGCGGGCACCTCCCTCCTGATGCTCTCTTCGATGCGGGTTGCTGAAGCATGTGCCCTCTGCAGATCTTTCAATCTAAAAACCACGCTCGCCTCCACGAAGAGGTAACGCCCTGAGTTCCTTGCGACCACCTCCTTTACAGAGACCACCTCTGGAAACCCCTCGATTATCGAACGTATCCTCTCCAGTGTCCCCCGATCGACAGAGGCATCGAGCAGGACACGCATGCCGCTTTCCAGGATATCCCAGCCAGCCCTTACGACGAAGAGAGCAATCACCACAGCAGCGGCTCTGTCCAGCTGAACTCCTGCCATCTGCCCCAGAAACGCTATGAAGACAATTGATGATGTGAGGACGTCCGCCTGGTGCTGGGCGCCGTCTGCAATCATGCTTGGAGAGCCGAACCTCTTTCCTATCTGTATCTGGTACCGCCCGAAGATGAACGGGATTGGAACAAGGGACAGCACTGCCAGCAGCTGCCACCCGCTGTATGCGAGGAAGATCTGCCCACCCCTTAAAGCAGCCATGACGATCTCGTAAGCGCTCAGGAAGAGCAGAATCGATATTGCAACAGAGACCACGTTCTCAACCTTGTAGAGACCGTACGGAAAGCTCTTGCTCTTTCTGGTGGAGATCAGCAGTCCGACAATCAGCGCAAGAGATGCGAGGACGTCAACCATGGAATGGATGGCATCTGCACGAAGCGAGAGGCTGCCCGAGAGCTCTGAGAGCACGAGCTTCGCGCCAACAAGGAATATGTTCAGAAGCAGAGAGTAGATGGCAGTCCTCTGCACAGGATCGTCAGGCATCCTCACTCCGGTCATTCTCTCATCATATCCTGTATTCCCACCGCTATATATCTTCACACAAAACCTCTTAAGGGATCTCCATCAGTACAAGGCTGATCATCATAACAGCGAATCCCGCGATGATCCCGAGGTTTGTAAGATGCTCGCTGCCGTATCTGTTTGCTATCGGGATCAGCTCGTCGATGCAGATGAAGACCATGATCCCGGATACAAGGGCGATAGCTGCTGAGAGGATCCACTGGTTCAGAAAAGGATAGAGAAGCAGAAGAGACAGAATGGCACCCAGCGGCTCGGTCATTCCGGCTGCAAAGGAGATCATGCAGGATCTTCTCCTGTCATTCGTGGCACAGTAGAACGGCACACTGCAGGCGATCCCCTCTGGGATGTTGTGAATTGCGATCGCCAGCGCGATGGGTAACCCCAGACGGAGGTCTGAGAGGGATACAAGAGCCACAACCATGCCCTCAGGAAGGTTGTGAATGGCTATTCCTATGGCAGACATTATGCTGCTCCTGTACAGCGCTCTGGAGTGGGCATCTGTCTGCCCGTTGATGTGGATGTGGGGCACCGTATGATCGAGGATGTACATCAGGATAACACCTGAGATGAAGAATATGTTGGAGTATGCCAGGCCGATGGTTTGCCTGGAGACGCAGAAGAGGTCCACGAACGCCACGTAGATCATGACCCCGGATGCGAAACCAAGGCTCAGAGAGAGATAGCGCATGCTGGGTCTCGGCACAATGTACGCGATCAGACTGCCTATGCCGGTAGCGCCGCCCGCAAGCAGTGTGAGAAGAAGCGCTGCGAGAAGATCTCCTGACACTCAGAAGGTTCTGAGATGCGGTGAATAAAAAAGTTTTGTAGGCCGAGGGCCTACACAGCTGGCATGACCAGTGATCTCTCGCCGGCAGCGCGGAACTCTCGTGCACCGCCCTTGCCGAAGCAGAGCCTGATATCGGTCCAGTCGAAGACCAGCGCCGGGTTGGCGAACGTGACCTTGATCAGCGGGTTGCATGCGAAGGCGTCTCCGCGGCCAGCGTGAGCGGCGCTTGAGATGCCTGCATACTCGCCCTGGTGGCCGACGTTCATCGCGTAGTTCGGATAGTTGGCGCCCCTCAGCTCGAGCGGGTTGCCCTCGTCCGACTGGTACGAGAAGACGTTGGTCGGGCCGCACTGATCCTGCAGGTCGTAGCCGAAGAACCCGAGCCTGCCATGGGACTCTTTATGCAACAGCTGCGAGAGGTACCAGCCTGCAAGGCCTGCCTGGCTGTTGCCCGTCGCTATGGCGCAGGTGATTCCCGAAGCGGCTGCTGTGACTCCTGCCCTCTGGGATCCACCGAAGTGATCCTCAAGCAGGGTCGGGAACGACTCGTACTGCTCAAGCGCGTAGAGCGTGACCTCTGTGGCCAGATCCTTGACGACCTCCAGGTTGGCAGGCGCCTTGGCGAAGCCGCCGTACTTATCTACGGCATAGTCGACGCCATAGTAGGAGAAGTCGTCCAGGACATCGTTGGTGTACGCTGCTGTGGCGTACTGTGTGAATCCGACGCCTCCGGACATGTAGCTGCCCAGCCAGATCTGATCGTAGAGCATGGTGCCTGCAGCGACCACGTTCAGCGAGACCTGTGTCGGATCCCAGGGCTTGACCCTTGAGGTCTGGACCATGTCAGCCAGGAAGCCGAAGCTCAGGCCGCCCGGGTTGTTGGGACCGCGAGCGCGGCGTGCGGGCAGCATGTCGGACATCTGGAGAACAGCGGCGTGCTTCGCTGCATACGCCAGGTCAGCGACAGCAGCCTCACCGGCGCACATGTTGTACGCATCGATGAACGTCATCGAGAGCTGCATCGCGCTCCACCTTGAGGTCGTTCCGCCATCGCAGCTCCTTACCACGATCGTGGGGATGTGGATTGCCTGCCAGGTGGTCTTGCCGATGGCTGCCTTGAGCTGCTCCGCCTGGTCTGTCGGGAAGAGCTTGTTGATATCTATGAGGTACTGTGGATCGATCTCATCCGCGAGGTCATCGTCTCCGGTGAAGACCCTGACGTTGCAGTCCTCTACCAGCCCTGGATGCGTCTCGACCATGTGCTCCTGGACCACGGCTGCGCCTGGCATCGCGTGGTTGAGGATCTCGAGGTAGTTGTTGATCGTCTCGGGTGTGACCTCCTTGCCCAGGCGCTTCTCGAGCACCTCATGAGCCATATCGAGGCCCACGACGACGGTCCTGCGTATATCATCCCACATCTGCTGCATCGCAGGGTTGTTGACGAAGTGCAGGTCGTCGCCCTCAACTATGTACTCAGTGTTGGACAGCTTGTAGGGGACCAGCTGCCTCTGGCCCAGCGGAATTCCGCCGCAGTGCACATACGGGTTGTAGAACGATATGCCGCGCTTCCCCTCCAGCTTCTTAGCATACTCCATGAACTCTCTCTTACGAGCGCTCTGCTCGGGACCGAGCCTCTTGTACTCGGTCTTCTGGCTCGAGAGATCGAAGTCCTTTCCGAACTTCTTTGTCAGAGCCCTAACGAATAGCTTCTTGGTATGAAGTTTTGCCATTTATCTCGCCTCCTCACTCCGGCCTGAAGCCCCACTTTGTCCTGAGCTCCCACATGTGATGCAGAGCCTCCAGCGCCTCATCGAACTTTCGAGCGCCCACCTTGCCGCCGAATGATATATTGTCATACCTGAAGATCGTGGTCCGCTTCTTGAGCTCATCCTCGCTCATCGGCTTGCCGACATTGATCTTCTTGTCCAGCGGTATGCCTACCTGGTCCTTTACGTAATAGACGTTGCCATCAGCGCCCATCTCGGTCCTGGCCAGCATGTCGAACATCATGCCGTTCTCCTCAAGCCTCAGGGAGTGGCCGTGGACCGTGCAGCCCCTCATGGAGCATCTTGCGACATCTGTCATCTCAGAGTCCATGAGCTTCTTTGTGTATGCCTCGATATCCCTCTCGCGGGCCTCTATGATCTGCCTGCCTGAGAGGGTGCCTGGATCCGCGCCTCTGCAGTTTATCGCTGCCCAGTAGGACCTCCAGTACGGGATCGACGGGGCGAAGTACATCGAGTCAGCGAACTGGGAGTACCTGACACGGTCTCCTGCGGCAGCGCCTGGTGTGGGCTCGACGAGCTGCCTTATCGGGCAGTCAGGCTCACCCATCTCCTTCAGCGGTGGATGGGTGCTCGGGTAGTCGGCACCGGGGGCCCTGTGGCCCATGATAGCAACTACATCTGCCTCGGGAATATCTCTGAGCTTCTCGAGGTTTCCGGACATGTGCTTCCTTCTGTTGGCTCCAACAGAGGTGTTGCCGGGATAGTATTGGGGTGTGTATGCCATATTTATCTCTCCTCCTTCTCGTCACTATCTTTTTCAGACAGAATGGCCAGAGCTGATTCCTTCTTGGCTCGCGGATCGACCAGTCCCAGGATGCGCTTATCAGCATCCTTTCCGTACTTGGCGTAGTCGGAGATCGTGGAGATCTCGCGGAAGAACTTCCCCCTCTTTATCTGGAAGCCGAAGGGCAGCGCTCGCTCACACGCTGCCTGGATCCCAGGAAGGAACTCCTCACCCTCGAGCTCCACTCTGATCCTGCCGACCTTGACCCTGAGCTCGAGGATCTCACCACCAACCTCCACGAGGAGGTTGCGATGCTCCTCTATGGGCAGGCCCTTTCCAGGGCCGTATGTCACCGTCCGTGGAAGGTTCGGGCCCTGGATCATCATCCGGACAATGCCGCCGCTCTTGTAGAGCTCGTTCAGGAGCTTCTGAGTGGTCTCCGGAGACAGAAACCTGCTGGGGAAGATCTCCACCTGGACTGGCTCCGATTCCGTGTCTGATTTAATAGTGACCATGTGTTTCGCCTATCTTAGATTGCCTCCGCCACCGATACAATCGGCTCACGGAACTCCTTTATCTCTCCATAGATGGCCCCGACAAGGCCGGATGTCATCTCGGGTGTGAACATCTGTGTGCCGGCATCAAGAGCCACAGCAGCCGCGACGCAGGGTATGGCCATGCCTCTGGAGTGCCTGGTCACGACGTGGTTGCCGTTGAAGACGCCAGGTCCACCGCCGCCGTAGATCGAGTGGCTGAAGAACGAGAAGCCGACTGCAGTACCCATCACCCTGCCGAAGTCGCATCCAGGCAGAGCTGTCTCCTTCTCGACGAGATCGTTGTAGTACAGCAGCGTCGAGGATACAGCCTGGGCGCCCCTCAGAGCACCGCAGTTGACCATCGTGGCAGCCAGAACGCCAGCTGCGTTGTATGCGTTCCACTTGGATACATCGGTGGCCTCATACATCACATAGCCGGAGGGGAACTTCTTGCCGGGCTTTATGATCTTGTCCTCAAGCGCCCTCTCGACGACGCTGTGGACGACTGTGCCTATTGTGCCCGTCTTGCCGTTCTTCTTGACCAGATCATAGACCATGTTATCCGCGTTCAGGCCCTGGTACGCAAGAGCAAGGAGCTGATGCCTCTCGAAGATGCCGATCGCATTGCCCATCTCGAACTCGCCCATCTGCTCAAGTATTGCGGCGAGGGATGCGGCATTCATCGCGTTCCTCTTTGTGATCGCAGCGATGTGGTTGGCCATGACGTTCCTGTATGCGAAGCCAAGACCCTCATCGTTCTGGGGGATGTTGAGAACAGATGCGATGTTTCCGCCGTTCATGCCGACTGTCTGCGGGTACTCGCCCCAGACTGCAGCATGGACCATCGGGGCATCGAAGAGCCCTGCCTTGAAGTGCTGGATGATGGCCTCCACAGTGGCAGCTGCGGCAGCTGTCATTCCAACCACGAACTCAGAGGCGATCTCCGCCCTGGCCGATGGGATCTGGACGAGGAGCTGCTTGCCTCCGCCGAGGACCTGCACATTTGTATCGTCGCCGGGTGTTACCTGGAGAAGCGCCTTTATCTTCTCAGCGAGTGGCTTTGCATTTGCGACTATGTCGTAGTTCAGCTCGCGGCCCTTGATCTGCCTTCTGCCGCCAGCGACGCGTCCTGTCTTAAGAGCATTCTCAATTCCTGCCAGGTTTACTGCGACAGTTCGCCTTGTCAGTTTCGCAAGCTTTTGGATAGCTGCGTTTCTGAGTGGGCTTATGGCGCTGAGGTCAACGTCACTCTTTAAAAGAACCCCACGGTCACTATATATGTCTATCTTGTCAGACACGTTCCTTATCCTCCTTTACATTTTAGCAGAAAGGCGCAATGGAAACCGTACCCTGGAGCGATGATACGACATCAAGCCGTATCCAGGTCCGGCCATATCATTACAACCTCCCGCCGCTAATACAGTCGATGCATATCTACTTAAATGTTTTGATCGAGATTCAAAATAAATCATAAATTATTTTAATAAGATTCCCGAGAGAATTTATAAATAACAAAATCTTTTAAAAAACACCATATATTTTAATAACTGATAATGCCAAAAATCATACCACCTGGCAGATCCGCATCGCTGATCGCAGGAGCAAATCCGCACGGTCTTGTTTGAGGCATATTTCTGCGCGACGCCTCAAAGGATGGTTTATTCTTAATTATATTATATAATTAATACTCGATGTGGTCTGCTGACGAGTGCAGAACTTACTTACAAAGTTACATGATATGATATTTTGCTACATTTATACAGTCATATGGCATAAAATAATGGCGCGTTTTTCTGCCTATAAATTCAAAACATAAAAAGTATATTAACTGAAAGTTTAACAATTGAAAAGAGGATGCAAGCCATTCTGCCTCAGCTCCAGATATCACCGTGATCAGATGTTAATAAATGGTAGAATTGAACTTGATAACACAGTCTGGAAACAGGACCGTGAGCGCTATTCATACGATCTCCTGAGCCGGACATTCGGAGTTGAAGCCGCTGAAATCACCGGAACGTCTCATCGCCCTCCATATCTCAGATAGGGGTGCATCCAGAACGTTCCCGTAGACCGTGCGGAGGTAAGGACATCCCCTGACTCCCCCATCCACACCCACATGCAGCCAGCGTCTGCCTGCCATGCATCCCAGCATCTCGCCCTCGAAGTACGTGCTTGCGAAGACCCTCGGCCCGTCCTGGGATGCGTTGATCTTTCTGTAGAATCGTATGATCTTCTCCCTGTCGATACGGGTCAATCGCTCCTCCTCACTCTTTGGCATCGCCTCCCACACAGATAGCTCATGTACTCCCAGCTCTCTGGCAAGCTCGTAGAGCTCCGGAAGCGTATTGACCCTCTCGGAGTTAACATGAGTTGACATCGTAACCATCAGCCCTGCCTTCAGCCCCATCCTGATGGCGTCCAGAGCCCTCTCGTGAGCCCCGACGACGCCGCGGATCCCATCATGGGTTCCGGGGTCGGCGCTGTAAACCCCTATGATCAGGTTGTAAAGGCCCGCCTCCCTCAATGCATCAGCGATCTCAGGGGTCATCTCAAGCCCCGGGGTGAAGAGATTGACGACAGCCCTCTCTTTATCCACATACCTGACAAGATCGATGATGTCGGGCCTGAGGAGAGGATCGCCCTCTGTGAACGTGATTATGCACGCACCGAGATCGAGAGCCTGATCTATGACGCTCCTGATCGCCTCCGAGGAGAGCTCGCCCTCTCCCTCCTGTATAGTGCAGTGCTCACACCTGCACCCGCACCTGCGTGTCACCTCTATGCTTACCGTCTGGGGGACCTCGCGGCCTATCGCTATCCTTGCCTCATTTGTGATGAGCCGCCTGAAGGGCCCGCTCGGTATCGGCGGCAGCCAGGTTGATGGTATTATCGCATCGCTCCTGACAAGCGCGGGCTTCTCCTCCGCCAGCCTCTCGTTTATCTTCTTCAGTACCGGCTGGACCATAAGCGAGAGGGCCCCGTGTGCCTCGATCCTCCGAGCCTCATCGATGAACTCGACCGTAAGGGCTGCGGTCTTTAGTAGCTGAGTCATTGATGCGTAATAGCCCACGTCAGTTATAGCTTTATCGCTCTCCTAACAGAGTTCCCGGCAACTTTCCCAGAAGCCAATCTATATTTAGAGAGGTGAAGCTGCAGCTTCTCCAGTGCGTGCAGCCCTGCACGCTCATCCTCGACCTCGGCCCATCGAACCATGATCTATCCTGCCTGGCCGCAGTGCCACACCAGATAGATATAAGTAAAAGTACCCATGGTTCTTGTGCGTTATCTGTCTCGATCATCAGGATGGTTATGAGATGAGTCTGAATAAAGGAGATATTATAAAGCTGGAATATACAGGGATCGTGGACGGCAGGGTCTTCACATCCACAAGCGCAGATGTCGCGAGAGAGAACGGGATATACGACGAGAATGTGGCCTACGGCCCCAGGATCGTGATACTGGGAGCGGGCCAGATAGTTCCCGGGCTCGAGGAGGAGCTCATTGGAAAGGAGCCTGGGCATTCAGGATCTGTCGAGCTGCCGCCTGAGAAGGCATACGGCGTTCGCGATCCGAAGAAGATTGAAAGTGTGATGCTCAACAGGTTCAAGGAGGAGAAGCCATATCCGGGGATGCGCGTCTCCGTCGATGGCAAAATAGGGACAGTTACAAGGATCGTCGGGAGAAAGGCGACGATCGACTTCAACCATCCCTTCGCCGATAAGAGCGTGAGGTTCGATTACAAGATACTGGAGCGCATAGAGGACAGAGAGGAGAAGCTCAGAGCGATGATCAAGATCTTCAGCGATATCGAGCTCGAATCCAGGATCACAGACGACGTGGCTGAGATAATCGTCCCGTGGGAGATCTCCTACTTCAAGGACTGGCTCATGATAAGGCGCTGGCTCGCAGATATGGCCCTCAGGACCCTGGGGCTGAAGGAGGTCAGGTTCGTCGAGAGGCATACCCCAGAGGACAGGCTCCGTGCTGAGCTGATATCGCCTCCTGAGAAGCAGACGGAGGAGAGCGAAGGGTCAGGAGAGGGCGGCGAGACCCAGCCAGGAGCATAGAAGTTGCTCCGGCCCGAATACAAACTATGATCCCGTGCAGCAGGTGCAGCAGGCCCTCGGTGATACACCAGCGCTACTCAGGCCTCAATCTCTGCGCTGAGCACTTCGAAGAGGACATAGAGAGAAAGATCCGTGAGACGCTCAGAGCCTACCGCATATTCTCCAGAGGAGGCAGGGTGGCCGTCGCCCTCAGCGGAGGGAAGGACAGCTCTGTGCTGCTCTACACGCTGAAGAGGATATTCTCTCACCGCAAAGATATCGAGCTCGTCGCACTGATGGTAGATGAGGGCATAAGCGGCTACAGGGAGGGGACTCTCCAAACTGCCTCTGCGCTCGCGGATCGCCTCGAGGTGCCCCACATCACCCTCAGCTTCAGAGAGGAGTTCGGCATAACCACTGATGAGATCGCAAGAGAGGATCTCAGCCAGGCTCCATGCACATACTGCGGCGTCATGAGAAAGCACCTGCTGAACAAAACTGCCAGGGAGCTCAACGCTGTCGCGCTTGCCACAGGACACAACCTCGATGACGAAGCCCAGACTATCCTTCTGAACTACCTGAGGGGCGATGTCGAGAGGCTCTTCAGGCTTGTGCCGAAGAGCCCCAGGGAGGGGATGGTCTACAGGATAAAGCCCCTCAGGAGGATTCCGGAGCGGGAGGTCGCGACCTACGCGATGCTTCACGGTATATTCCCCCGCGCTCACAAATCCTGCCCGAACGTCCCCAGAGCGATGCGTCTTGAGGTCAAGAACATGTTGAACGAGTTTGAGGCGGGACATCCTGGCACGAAGTACTCGGTCCTGAGGGGATTCGACAGGATCCGCGAGCTTGCGCCCGATGCTCATGTTGAGCTCCAGCGGTGCAAGAGGTGCGGCGAGCCTGCTGGGAGCAGTATGTGCAAGACATGCCAGCTGCTCGAGGGATTCAGAGCAAAGCCTTTAAGTCATAAAAGCAAGAACTCATGCCCCGATATTCGCCTCGGTAGCTCAGCTGGTCAGAGCGAGTGACTTGTAATCACTAGGCCGCGTGTTCGAATCACGCCCGGGGCTTCTCCTGTGGGGGTTATAATGCAGAGATTGATGGCGCTGGTGCTTGTGGCCTCACTTATGCTCTCACCTGCCCTCTCAATACCTAAGGTTGTTGAGAAGGATATATCGAAGAGCGAACTCGAGGAGCTCGAGGAGCTCTTCTCCGGCAGGAAGGTAAATCAGACCACATCACAGGCCCCGCCCGCCGGAGAGACATCAGAGTATTCAGGCTACGTCTCGACAGACCGCACATCAATCAACATGATCTACAGCCCACCTTACATCGGCGATCTTGTTAACAACACGCTGTTCTCGGAGCTATCAATGCTCATGAACTTGAGCATCTCGCCTCCCTATATCTCGCTCAACCTGACAGCGCCCAGGACAGTTTACAAAATACGCCACGTGATAAGCTGAGCCGCTGTTGGCCAATTGTCGGACTGCGAAATACTGGCCTCAACCATTGCGATACTGACGGCGGATGTCTCAAGCTTGTATGACATACCAGAAAAGCATCAGGATCCCGGATGCCATCATCGGGACGAAGACCTTTGCCATCTCCATCCCAAACTCCCGGCTGCCCATGACGAACGCAATCGATAGCTTGAGCGCTGTGTTCGTTATCACTGCGAGCATTATGGCGATGACCGCGGTCTTGCTGCTGATGCTCCCTGCTGCAAGCGTCGCCATTGCAAGTACAACAGCGTCGACATCTGCCAGCCCGGAGATCACGCCTGCTGCGTAGCTTCCGGTCTCCCCCAGGGAGATGGATGCGAGCTTTGTGACAAACAGTATAAAGGCGAACAGCGCGCCGAACTTCAGCGCGGGAATCAATCTGAACGGGTCCTTGTGCGCCACAGCGCTCTCGAGCGGTGCAGCATTCTTTCTGAGAACATATGCCAGAACCACGCCGACTCCCGCCATTGCTGCGAGCTGGATCGATAGAGGCACGAGCAGCTCCATGTTGACAAGCAACACTATCAGAAATACTCGCGGATACATCGTGCAGGCTGCCAGGGTTGTGGCGAAGACAGCAGATGCCAGCGACTGGCTTCTCTCCCTCACCTCAGATGCCATGCTCATCGTGACCGCGGTGCTGGAGACTATACCCCCAAGGATTCCTGTGAGCGTGATCCCCCGATCATCTCCAAGCACTCTTATCAGAATGTAGCCCACATAGCTTATCAGACTCACAAGAACTACCATCATCCATATCCTTCTCGGATTCAGGACCTCGAGGGGATCCAGCGCCCGGTCTGGAAGGAGTGGCAGTATCACCAGCGCCACAAGCCCCATCTTGAGCGTGTCGAGCAGCTCTGTATCGCTGATCGCCTCGACGTATCTGTGGGCTGTCTTCCTGGTGGCCAGCGTCCAGGTGACGAGAACCGAGAGGGCGACCGCCAGAAGCATGCTCTCCTCGAAGCAGCAGAGCGCTCCAAGGAGAAATGTGATCGCAGCAGCGATAGCGGAGGTGAAATCGAGCCATCCTACGATCCTGGAAGCTGTGGCATACCCTATCCCCACAAGTATGAGAAAGCCGGCATATGCAGCCACGATAAACAGATCGCCGAAGATCTCTGAGAGACGGGCGGCAAGAGCGCCCAGAAGCGCTATGAGCACGAAAGTGCGGAGGCCGGCAACACCCCTGGTTTTGTCCTCTATGATTCTCCTCTGGCGCTCGATTCCTATCAGCGCTCCGATGATCATGGCCATTACGAAGGGGTAGAGGTCTGCGAACTCCATCGGATTCCAGGCCACGACTTGAGGCGTTATACAATTTCCGGTCTGATCCGCGATCACTGCATGAAGAAGCATGTGCTTCCTGCATCCCTGTGCTGCTTATGTCGAATGATCCCGGCGGATCCTCTCGCAACCATTATTACCCCATGTGTCAGAACGCACAGCATGATAGACCTCCATACGCACACGGTTTTCAGCGATGGTGAGCTCATTCCAGCCGAGCTTCTGAGACGCGCCGAGGCGATCGGGTACAAGGCCATAGCGATAACCGATCACGTCGACTTCACGAACGTTGAGCATATCGTCGGAAGCATGCTTAAAGTAAAGGAGATGGAGGATGCTTACTCTCTGAAGGTGATTACCGGGGTCGAGATAACCCACGTCCCGCCGGGAAAGATAGAGCGGCTTGTGCTCCTCTCGAGAGCCCTGGGCGCGGAGATCGTGGTGGTACATGGCGAAACCCCGGTCGAGCCGGTTGCGCCGGGAACCAACAGAGCTGCTATAGAGGCTTGCGTCGATCTGCTCGCGCACCCCGGTTTCCTCACCCTGGAAGATGCCGAGCTTGCCCGGGAGAACGATGTTGTGCTGGAGATAACATCGAGGCTGGGGCACAACATCACAAACGGACATGTTGTTCGCGTTGCAAAGAAAGCAGGCGCAAAGATGGCTGTGAACACTGACACACATGCTCCCGAAGACCTGATCACATCAAAAAGAGCGGTGGAGATAGCGATCGGCGCCGGGCTGACACCTGAGGAGGCTGTGAAACTACTGAGAGATCATCCGCTGGCCTCACAGCTGGGCCTCGAGCGCTCCGGCATCTGATGTGTTCCATGCTCAGCGCTGCCTCAGCCTCTCTATCGTCTCCTTAACAGCCTTCTGGACTATCGGGCTCTCATCGCTGATGCCTTCCAGCTGGTTGATCACCTTCGGGTCGCCTATCAGCCCCAGGGCTCTTGTCACATGATACCTGACCTTCCAGCTCGTATCGTTCAGCAGGGGAAGCAGCGGCTCGACTGCCCTCGGATCGCCGATGCTGCCGAGAGCGCACGCTGCGTTGAGCCTCACGTCCTGGCTCCTGTCATTGAGCACGCCTATGAGCGCCTCCACAGCCCCCGGATCTCCTATGTTCCCGAGGGCCCAGGCCGCGTTCCATCTCACAAGAGCGTTTGAGTCGGTCAGGGCCCTGCTCAGCGGTTCCACCGCCCTGGCGTCTTTGATCTTCCCCAGCGCCTCCGCGGCCTCTGACCTCACGCTCGCATCCACATCGAGAAGCGCATCTATCAGGGGACCAACTGCTTTCGGGTCGCCGATCTTACCGAGCGCCTCTGCTGCCCGCGCCCGGACCGTCGAGCTGTCGTCCTCGAGATCTTTTATGAACTTCTCGACCTTCTCAGCATCAGCTCTCAGCGGCATGATGACACCAGAGATCAGGATTCAGTCGATGTATTTAAGAGAAACTCTGGAGGTCGGGCCTCTCAGATGCTCATCTCGAGCCGGATGGTGCCACTCCTGTCCTGGGGCATACTTTTAAAAGCCACGGCTGGTTACCTGCAACCATGAGAGCTGTTATTATCATGATTGCACTTCTCTCGTGCTGCAGCGCAGCTGATGTGCTTCTGAATGAGGTGGAGCTCGGTCCGCCTGCGGGATCGAGCGATTGGGTTGAACTCTACAACTCCGGGAATGAGAGCGTCGTGATCGGCGGATGGTGTGTGAGGATACTGGATGGGAGCTGGATCGGCGAGATCTGTCTTCCGGATAACGCGCTGATCGAGCCGCACGGATTCTACGTCGCCCTGGGCAGGAAGGAGTGGATGCACAACAACAGCGGCGTGGTTCAGCTCATCGACGACGCCGGGAATATCGTGGATGAATCTCCTTTCCGGACGGACGCGCTCGCGAACGATATGACATGGGGTAGGTACCCGGACGGGCACGACAGAGATACAGCAGGCGACTGGGGATACATGATGGGCACGATGGGCTCTCCGAATATGATATCAGGCAAAGCATAGCCCCCACCTACCGGCCACCCAAACTGGATAGCCATCGCCGCCGAGGTGAATCCTCTTTTTAATTATGCTTTAAAAATGATGGGCGAGGGTCGCATCAGACCTTCGCCGGCTTCTCCAGAAGCCTTCTCTTCACCAGCAGATCGCCCGAACGCGCATGCGGCTTTCTCGATACAGTGTCCCCGGACTTCTCCAGCTCTCTCGCCTCGTCCGCGAGCCTGGCAGCTGCGCGTATGACCTCATGCCCTGCGGCTGCCGCAAGGGCGATGGCCTCGAGCTCCTTGAGCCTGAAGCATGCCTGCGCGTCTATCGATGCTGCTGTCTGGGCCATGTAGAGCGCGGCAATCGCCTTCGCCCTCGCATATGGGTTTGCGAAATCCATGCGCTCGGCGCAGAGCTCAGGCGTGGCGAGTATGTGCGGGAGCTGTGGAGATCCAGCGGCAACAGATGCGATCGCCCTGTCGATCTCCTCCTGGACGAGCCTGACCGCCCCGCATATGCTGAGCACCTTGAGCGCATCTGCATTGAATATCGCCATCTCAGCAGGATCCAAAAACTCGCGCTTCGCTCCTATGAGCGGATCCATGGGGAGGATTATGTACCCGAAGCCCTCTGCCTCCATGGCATCCCTGGATTCCTTCTTCGTCGGGCCGTCGGATACTACGATAAGCGGGATCCCCTTCAGCATGTTTCTTGCAGCAGTAGGCCCGGGCGTCGCAGCGTTCGGGCTGACGACAACGATAATCTGTGGGCCCCAGGCTCGCATATCCTCGGCCAGCCGCTCGCCCTCGCTCTTGGACATCTTAGGCCCATGAGAGACAACCTTGGTCTCGATCTCCGTCCTCTCCGCGATCTCATCCAGCGCAAGATCGACAACAAGAGAAGACGCGATATTTCCGAGCTTGATAAAACCGATCTTGAACATGCTGATCTGGAAGGTAAGAGGTGGAGTATTAAATTTGCGATCGATCGGAAAAGGATCGGTGGGCCAGTGGATGAGCTGTCAGGAATCAGTATTCACTGACTGATGACATCCACAGAATCGCATGCATCTGAACTCCATGGTTAGATGCCCACAGGCTCATGGTTCCGGCTTTGCAGGAGCACTTTTCCATCCAGCAGAAGCTGCAGCGCTCGAACGAGCTATCTCAAGAAGCTCCAGGTATGAGAGTCTGATCGGCCTGCCAACTCCAACGCTGGAGATTATCTCGAGGACTCGCGCTTTATCGGCCGGGCTCTCTTGATCTGCAGATATCTCCGCCTCCACAAATCTTCCAAGCCCATCGACATCGTCCAGCGCCACGATCGCATCGCCAAGCCTGTACTTGGATCTCCGCTTTCTGACGACAGCGAATCTGGAGAAACCGAGTGATTCGAGCAGCCTCTCAGAAGCCGTTGCATCATCAACCCTTACGGTAAGCTCCAGCCTCGTCTTCGTTGCAGGATCAAGCTTAGGCCCCTTGTACGTGAGGTAGACGCCATCATCTTTAATCCGCAGGCGCAGCGCCTCATCGGTGGATGCGAAATCGCGAACAGGGGAGCGGAAATAGATGTCCTCATGATTCTCCACCCCAATCAGAATCCCGCCCATCCGCAGGATCCTATCCTCCGCATCCTCCGGCGCCCTGGCCTTGGCCTCAACCTCTATCAAGAGCTCCTCCTTATAACAACCGTCGCTCTATCGAGCCTGAGAACATCGACTGCCTCTCCCCTGGAGAGAGTCTCCCTCACGATCTCGATCATATCTGGCGTGATCTCTGCTCCGCATATATCGATCTGCCCAGATGCAAGCCCCTTCTCCACCTCCGCCGGGTCCATCGAGGAGAGCTTCCGGATGATCTCGCCGGCCTGCCCCTTGTACCTCGGGCCTATCAGACGCATCACAGGCTTCACAGCGACCGCCCTGCTCTCGATCTCAGGCTGCCCTTTCCTGAGCTGTACCGGAGCGTTCGCCACCCCTCTCAGATCAAACGTCTCAAGATCCATATCAGTGTAGATCTCTATGCCCGGCAGCGGCGCGTTCAGCGCCATTCCCCTCTCTGCCTTGTAGCGCCGTATAGCCGCTGCTATCTCTCTTATCATAGCGCCCTCTGGAGATGCGTACCCCTCGAGCGACGGCCAGCTCTGGGTGTGGACGCTCTTTCCTGTGAGAGAGCTGTAGATCTCCTCGGTGATGAACGGTATGAACGGGGCCATGAGCCTGCAGAGAACATCAAGCACCCTGTAGAGCGTCGCCTGTGCAGCCCTCCTCTCCAGAGAGTCAGGACCGTACAGCCTGGACTTCACGATCTCTATGTAATCGTCGGCCAGGACCTCCCACGTGAAGGCGCGTATGGCTCTGAACGCCTCGTCGAACTGGAATGCCTCCATCGAGCCTGTCACCTTTGAGACTAGCGCGCCGAGCTCGCCGAGCAGCCAGCGATCGATCTGCGTAAGGGGTGCGTCTGTGTCGGAAGCGAACGGAGCCGCAAACCTGTAGATCGACCAGAGCTTCTGCTGGAACCTGCTCGCTGCCACTATCTCCTTCCACTGGAACATCACATCAGAGCCAGGAGAGCCGCCGAGGGCAGCCCACTGCCTGAGAGCATCGGCTCCGTTCCTCTCGAATACCTCTTCTGGTATGACGAAGTTGTTCAGCGACTTCGACATCTTCCTGCCGTCCTCGCCGAGAACCATCCCGTTGATCAGTATCGTATCCCATGGCTTCACGCCGACGAGCGCCATGGAGCGGAGTATAGTGTAGAATGCCCATGTCCTGATTATATCATGGCCCTGCGGCCTTAGCTGCGCCGGGTATCGCGGATCCTGGCGGCTGAGCCAGCCTGTGACGTGCAGCGCGGATATAGAGCTGTCCATCCATGTGTCAAGAACGTCCTCCTCTGGCTCGAACTCTTTCGACCCGCATCTGCAGCTCACCGGAGGCTGTGTCTTTGTGGGATCCAGGGGAAGCCACTCCTCCCTCGCGACCATGACCTCCCCGCACCTCTTGCAGTACCACGCAGGTATCGGCGTTGCGAAAACCCTCTGCCTTGAGATGCACCAGTCCCACTCCATGGTTCCTGTCCAGTTCTTGAGCCTGAGCTTCATGTGCTCCGGAACCCACTCGATCTCATCCGCGGTTTTGATGATCACATCTGGATATATGCGCACGAACCACTGCCTCTCAGATAGAATCTCTATCGGGGTCTTGCACCTCCAGCAGAGCCCGACGTTCTGCTCGAGAGGCTCCTGTCTGTAGATTATACCCCTTGAGATCATCTCATCCACTATCGCATTCTTCGCCTCGCTGATGCCCAATCCCTTGAACTTACCGGCGATCTCTGTCAGCTTGCCCTCTCTGTCTATCGCCTGCCTGAGCGGGAGGTTGTGCTCGACCCACCAGCGAACATCCTGCTTGTCGCCGAAGGTGCAGATCATGACCACGCCTGTGCCGAATGAGGGATCCACAGCAGGATCTGAAAGGACAGGAACATCGTAATCGAAGAGCGGAACCCTCACACTCTTTCCAACGAATCTGATATGACGATCGTCGTTAGGATTGACAGCGACCGCGACGCATGCCGGCAGAAGCTCGGGTCTGGTTGTCGCGATCTCGAGTGCGCCATCATCTGATTCGAAGCGCATGTAGTTCAGCGTGGTCGTTCTGGCCTCGTACTCGACCTCTGCAAATGCTATGGCTGTGGCGCACCTCGGGCACCAGTTCACTGGATGGTCCTCTCTGTATATCATCCCCTTGTTGTACATCTGCACAAAAGATCGCTGAGTCTTCACATAGTACTCAGGCTTCATCGTGATGTACTCGTTGGACCAGTCTGTGGATATCCCGAGACGCGTGATCGTGCGGCGCATCCTCTCTATCGCCTGAGCGGTCATCTCCTCGCAGAGCCTGCGGAACTCCTCCCTTGGAACCTGGTTCTTTGTTATGTGGTACGTCTCCTCTACCTTGACCTCTGTCGGGAGACCATGACAGTCCCATCCCTGGGGAAACATGACGTTGTAGCCTCGCATCCGCTTGTACCTGGCCACGAAGTCGATGTAGCACCAGTTGAGGGCGTTCCCAATATGGAAGTTCCCGGTGGGATATGGTGGGGGCGTATCGATTATGTACTGCGGCTTCTCCGATCCCCAGTCGAAGTAATAGACGGATGGATCCCACCTCTCAATCCACTTCTCCTCTACCTCTTTGAAGTTGTACTCCTTGGAGATCTCGCTCATCGGGATAGCTCCTGATACTTCTCCCCTTACAGGGATGTACGGAGGGATGAACACAACGTTAATAGGATTATCGGTATACTTCATATGATGCACCTCCTGATATACCACGCAAACCAGTGCGATCCGAAGAAATGCACGGGAAGAAAGCTGGCGCGGTTCGGAATTGCAAGACTCACCCACAGGATCAGCGATCTCAGAGGCTACCTGGTTCTCAGCCCGTTTTCCGAGCGGGCTTTATCTCCCGCAGATAGGACTCTCGTAAGAGGGCTTGCAGCGCTTGATTGCAGCTGGGCGGAGGCCGAGAGGGTCTTCGAGAGGATACATGCAAACACAAGAGCCCTGCCGTTTCTCCTTGCCGCCAACCCTGTGAACTTTGGCAAGCCATTCAAGCTGTCAACCGCGGAGGCGCTCGCTGCTGCTCTCTTCATTCTGGGCGAGAGGGAGCAGGCAGAGCTTGTGCTCTCGAAGTTCTCCTGGGGGCACACATTCCTCGAGCTCAACAGAGAGCCTCTCGAGGAGTACGCAGCCGCAGAGGACAGCGCTGAGATCGTGAGGATACAGAGCGAGTACATCTGAATGTAGGAACCAGCGCGCTGGAGTTCTGCGAAGCAAAGCACAAAACAGATCCGCTCTCAGCAACCTGATGGCCGGCTCCAGGAGCATTGGTTTCTCCCTCTGATCAGGCGATGAATGAGATCAACAGCGATGGCACAACGTGCCAACCATATAAGAGATCCTGTAATAAGAGATCGTGTAATCGCGCCTTCAGTATCAAGTAATTGATACCTTTTAGGGCTTCAGTCTCAATTGGATCAACCAAAATTCAAGCGCAAGAACAGCTGTGACCAGGATCGCGAGCTCGACAAAAACCAACTTGCATCGACGTCCTAAGGGCGCTCGAGAGTATTAAGATAGTATAAAAAAATAGTTTTGCTGTTTACTCTATCTTGACCTCCTTGCCCTTCCGCTTCTCCTTCTTCTCGAGCGTCAGGGTGAGCACGCCGTTGTTGTAGGTGGCCTTCGCGCTGTCCGGATCAACAGGGCGCTCCAGCTGGATCATCTTGTAGAACCTCTTCTCGTCATCCGTCCTGATCTCGACGCTGTCCTCGGCGACATCAAGCTTGACATTGGACTTGTCCACGCCCGGCAGCTCCACGAAGATCTTGTAGCTGTCCTTCTCCTCCATTATATCGACAAGAGGCTCGCGTCCTATGCTGGCCTCGATGCCGCGATAAGATGGCCTGATGTTGCCGAACTCCCTGAAGATCGGCTCCTTCCCTGGCTCGACCACGTAGCTGAAGCCGTACACAAACGGCCCGTACCTTCTGACCTTGCCCTCAGGAGTCTCCTCCTCCCGGACGAGCTCCCTGAACTCCTTCGGCATCTCGGTCTCAAACCTCTTTACCATCTCCTCGAAGGGGGACAGGAACCAGTCCTCCTCAAAGCGCTCCTTTCGCTCGAACGGGAATCCTCTCATGAAGCTCTCGAATATATCAAAGATCGATGGATACCTTCTCCTCCACATTCTTTTCACCTCAGTATGTTATAGTTTTGAGGTACTATAAATATTTTTCTGTAAAACAGGCACACGCTGATTCATGTCAAATAATTTTGCTTTGTTTCATGTGTGCAGCATGCATGTTCACAGAGTAAATTCGCGAAGATGCCTGCTTGGTCATGGTCCTGGTTCGCAGAGCAATCCAGCGAAAACAGATGACCGATTACCACAGACACACTGAGTTGTCTGCGAGGAATCAACTGCATAAAACCTCACAAACCATTCGATGTCACATGCTTGATCCCAAATGCTATTCACGACCCCATCGCAGATCCTGACTGCGAGGGTACGCGAGTATATACCGGACGCAGGAAACAGCACATATGATGACAGAAGATGCAAAGAGCTCCAGGCTGAACAATCCCGATGTCTCCTACGTCGAAGCTAGATGGTGGGAGTCCGCTGAGGATCACAAATTTGCGCTGGAGGTTTTGCAGTTACCGCTCAGGCGGAATATACTGAGGTTCATGGGTCTGATTGCCAGGAGCAGAGAGGAGATCGAAAAAGAATTTGGATTAAACGCAGATCAGGCCACGTACCATCTCGCGATGCTTGAAAAAGCTCTGGTTGTTGAGCAAGTTGGGAACGGCTACAGGCCCACGGCTACCGGCAAACTCTACCTGGAAAAGGTGGATGCCCGATTGAGACAATAAATCTAAAGAAAGGCCAGCCTCAACCGAGAACGTGACATCCCTGAAGGGGGTATCCTGCCCTTGTGACATCCTCCCTTCCTCTGAAGTGGGTCTTCTGCCTGATTTCCTATAATCACGAGCTGAGGTCACACGTCCATCGGCGTGGACCCTGAAATCTCCCCTGCCAGGGATCTTGACATCATCTCCCTGGCCTCATCAAGGCTCGATGTGTTCGCTAGGACCCACATGAGCTTGACCAGGGCCACCTCAGGGAGCATGTCCTCCGCCTCAATTGCGCCTGCAGCCAGCATATCCCTCCCCGTGTCGTAGACCCTGTCGCATATCCTCCCCCTGAGGCACTGGGACGCCACAACCACGGGTATGCCATTTTCTGTGGCTTTTTTGATTGATGGGATCCAGTCCGATGCGACATGTCCCAGACCTGTACCCTCGATGACTATCCCCCTGTAGCCTGATTCTATGAGGTGATCGAATATCTCTGGATCCGCGCCCGGGAAGTACTTTATCAGGGCGCACCTCGGCTCGAGATTGTCGAACATCTGGAGCTCACACTCACCACGCTTTCTGTAATCAGAGAACGTCTCTATCCTTCGTGTGGAGTAATCGACCCTGCCGATCGGGGGTTGGTTGACTGACTGGAACGCATCCCTTCTCGAAGTATGCATCTTGCGAACCCTGGTGCCCCTATGAATTAAACAGCAATCATCGCTGGTGCTTCCGTGCATGACAACGCAGACCTCTGCGATATCGCTCACCGCGACTGTTGAGGCGCAGATCGCGTTCATCGCCGCATCGCTGCTTGGCCTGTCCGAGCTCCTCTGCGAGCCGACGAGAACCACAGGCACCGGCGTTCTGAGCATGAATGAGAGGGCAGCTGCCGTGTACGTCATTGTGTCTGTGCCATGGGTTATCACAACTCCAGCCGCGCCATTTCTGATCTCCTCAGCGACAGCCCTTGCGAGCTCGATCCAGTACTCCGCGCGCATGTTCTCGCTGAGTATTGTGTAAAGAACTCTTGCGCGGTACCGTGCGATCTCCCCCAGCTCCGGTATCGCTGAGATTATCTCCTCAGCAGAGAACTGGCTTGTCACAGCCCCGGTCCTGTAATCGACCTTGCTGGCTATCGTGCCGCCCGTTGAAATAATCGAGACCAGAGGCAGGTCCTCGCGCATCCGTATCTGCTCAGGCGGCTTCTCCTTCTTTCGCGGCTTTTCGAGAACCTCTATCCTGTCAGCAATGAGCCCGATGTTGTAGCCGTTGCTGAGCTTTATAACGACATGATCGCTGCGCGAGGGCATCAGTATCCCCTCGTATCTCATGTCTCCCTTTATCACAGCCACCCTGTCTCCAAGCTCCATGGACGCACCTCAAAGCGTTTTTGCAAACTCCAGCGCCGCTCTCAGATCGAGCATGCCGGTGTATATTGCGGTGCCTATCACAGCGCCTGCCGCGCCTGCCCCGCTGAGAAGCCTCAGGTCCTGGAGGGAGCTGACACCCCCTGCTGCTATCACCGGTATGCTAACCGCCTCGACCAGCTCCCTGGTCGGTTCAGGATCGACACCGCGCTGCTGACCCTCTGTATCTATGTTCGTAAAAAGAATCGAGCCCGCACCGAAGCTCTCGAAGACTATGCCGAGCTCGATCGCATCGAACTCAAGCGTCCTCTGCCAGCCCTCCGATGTCACCCGCCCGTTCCTCACATCCAGGGCAACCATGATGCGATCCGGGCCGTACTCGTCTGAAAGACGCATAACGACTGGAGGATCTCTGAGAGCCATAGTGCCCAGTATGACTCGATCCACACCTGTATCCAGGATCTCTCCGACATCGGAGCGGCTCCGTATCCCACCACCGACCTGGACAAATACGTCGAGCTCCTCGACGATTCTTTTAAGTATCGGCGCGTTCAGCCTGACGCCCTCTATTGCGCCGTCTAGATCTATGATGTGCAGGTGGTCAGCGCCCATCTCCACCCATCTGAGCGCCTGACCCAGAGGATCGTCCAGCGAGACGACCTCGCTGCCAGGAACCCCCTGGACGAGCTGGACGCATCTCCCGCCGCGCAGGTCCACTGCAGGAAATACATCAAACGACATGATGGCACATGAGTAAAAGCTGCAGTGATATAACACTTGGCCTGAGGAAGCTGTGACACTGGCCGCTCCGAAAATGTACCGGCTCGTGCATTCATGTAACCAACCGCAGAGAGGGGGAGAAGTCATCATTTATGCAGCTGGACAGCCAGGTTCAAACCTGCGGTACGATTTCAAGCCGCATCTGACCTGGCTAAGTGAACGCTCCCCGCCCTGAAGGGGGGGCTTCCCGTGCGCCCCCCAGAAGATAAAGCATTTAGGCCAGATCACGTTCAGGGGATGGGTGATAGATTGGAGAATAGCATCGTGAAGGATATCAGGCTCGCGGAAGCGGGCGAGAGATGGATCGAGTGGGCAAGAAGGCGCATGCCTGTACTTCAGCTCATAAAGGAGGAGTTTGAGAGGGAGAGGCCACTTGGAGGCATAAGGATAGTTGCATGTCTGCATGTGACAGTAGAGACGGCCAACCTGATAGAGACGCTGCGCGCAGGGGGCGCCGAGATCGCTCTCACAGGATCGAACCCGCTGAGCACCCAGGATGATGTTGCAGCTGCTCTCGCTTCTCGGGGCATACACGTCTACGCATTTCGCGGCGAGAACGAGAGGGAGTACTACGAGTGCATAGAGCACGCCCTCGAGCTCCGCCCCAATGTGACGCTCGATGACGGCGCCGACACGATAGCGGTCGTGCACAAAAGCCACCGCGAGCTTCTGCCTGACATACTCGGAGGGTGCGAGGAGACCACGACAGGGGTCATGAGGCTCAGGGCGATGGCTGAAGATGGCGCTCTGGCTTACCCTGTGATAGCGGTGAACGACGCCGAGACGAAGATGATGTTCGACAACAGATACGGCACGGGGCAGTCGACAGTTCACGGGATAATGAACGCGACGAACTTTCTCTTCGCCGGAAAGACCGTGGTCGTCGCAGGCTACGGCTGGTGCGGCCGTGGGTTCGCGATGCGTGCTAGGGGCATGGGGGCGAACGTCATCGTTGTTGAGACCGAGCCGAGAAAGGCGCTCGAGGCTGCGATGGACGGCTACAGGGTCATGTCAATGCGATCGGCAGCGCCGCTGGGAGATCTCTTCGTGACGCTCACAGGAGACATAAATGTGATAAGAAGGGAGCACTTCGAGCTCATGAAGGATCAGGCGATACTGGCGAACAGCGGCCACTTCAATGTCGAGATCGACATACCCGGACTGGAGAGCATGGCTGTCTCCACTGACGAGATCCAGCCCAACGTTAAAGAGTACGTCATGCGCGATGGGCGCAGGATATACCTGCTCGCAGAGGGCAGGCTGATCAACCTGGCAGCTGCGTACGGCCATCCCCCGGAGGTCATGGACATGTCGTTCGCAAATCAGGCGCTTTCGGTGAGATACATCGTCGAGAACGGCAGGAGGCTTGAGAGGAAGGTCTATTCCGTCCCGGTCGAGATCGACAGGAGGGTGGCAGAGCTCAAGCTGAAGGCGATGGGGATAGAGATCGAGAGGCTGACTCCAGAGCAGGACAGGTACCTGCACAGCTGGCAGATGGGGACATGAGCATGGACATAACCAGAGACAGCATTGAGAGTTATCTCAAAAGCATATTCGGAGAGGGTGCCAGGCTCTCGTCCATACGAAAGCTGGGGGAGACAATCCCGACCACGGGGGATGTGAAGGGCTTCGGGTACGGCAGCCCGCTGCTGATCGAGTATCTGCTTGACGACAGGAAGGAGTACCTTGTGCTCTCGACCATGAGGGTTCAGCACGGCTTCGGGCACGATCATTTCTCGGACAGGGCACAGGTCATGCTCTGGCAGCACTCAGCATTCAACAAGCTTCCAAGGCATGTGAGATCGATAGATGTGGGGTATTTCACCACATCCGGGGAGATGAGATCCTGTGGCGATGCGCATGAGTTCTTTCTTGTGATGGAGAAAATCGAGGGGAAGGAGTACTTCTTCGATCTGGAGCGGGTCAAGGAGAGCGGGGCCACAGATCTCGACAGAGCGCGAGCTTCTGCGCTCGCGGATTATCTTGCTGATATACACAGCGTGAAGCACAGCTGCCCGCCGCTTTACAGGCGCAAGATCAGGGACACGATCGGCCACGGTGAGGGGATCATGGGCATTCTCGATGATTATCCGGACGCTCCCGAGTTCCTCGAGCGCGGCGAGCTCTGCGAGATCGAGAAGAGGTGTGTGGAGTGGCGCTGGAGGCTCAGATCAATGACCCACAGGCTCTGCCAGGTCCACGGCGATTTCCATCCGTGGAATGTGATGTTCAGGGAGTGCAGCGATTTCTCTGTGCTTGACAGGAGCAGGGGTGAGTGGGGCGAGGCAGCTGACGACCTGAGCGCGATGTCTATGAACTACATATTCTACTCAGTTCAGAAGGAGATGAGGCTTGCAGGAGGTCTCAGGGAGCTGTTCGAGATCTTCTTTGAGAGGTATTTGGAGAGGACCGGTGATGAGGAGGTTCTAGACGTGATAGCGCCGTTCTTCGCGTTCAGAGCTGTTGTTGTGGCCAGCCCAACCTGGTACCCCCTGCTCTCGTATGATGTCAGGAGGGTTCTCTTCAACTTCCTGGAGAACGTTCTGGACGATGATTCGTTCGATTACAGGAATGTGAACAAGTATCTGACGTAGATGGCAAAGCTCTACGCATTCGAGCTCTCCGGAGAGCATCCGACGGTGCCGAGGAGCGAGGCGCTTTCGCTCCTCAGAATTCATGCTGTGTCCTTCAGAGAGGTGGCCGGAACAGAGCGCTGTCTGCTTGTGGAAGCTGATGGTCTCGATCATAGAATCCTGGAGCGCAGGCTAGCGATGAGCCACAGGATCCTCGAGGTCCTCAAAGTATGTGATGCCTGCCCTGAAAGCATTGAGCAGGCGCTCCGCTCTCTTGATCTCCCAAGGCTGAGCTACAGAATCCGGGCCAGCCGTCTCGGAGAGGGGATCAAAAGCCACGATCTCGAGCGCATGGCTGGAAGGGTGCTCCACGCAATGGGCTACAAGGCAGATCTTGAGAATCCTGAGATGGATATCCGCGCGATCATATCCAGCAATAAAGTTGTATTCGGATACGAGATAGCAACGCCTGACAGGAGTGGATTTGAGAGGCGCAGACCGCATCTGAAGCCGTTCTTCTACCCGGGGGTTCTGATGCCGAGAATGGCGAGGGCTCTGGTCAATATCTCAATGGTAAGGCCTGGAGAGATGCTTCTCGATCCGTTCTCCGGAACGGCCGGAATTCTGGTTGAAGCATGTCTCATAGGTGTGAGAGGCATGGGCGTGGACGTGCAGGAGAAGCTGAACAGGGGCGCCAGGGCGAACCTGGAGGGCATGGAGGCAGATCTGATACTCGGGGATGCCATGTCTCTGCCATTAAAAAATTCTTCAGTTGACGCCGTTGTCACCGATACGCCCTATGGCAGATCCGCGGTGATAAAGGCGCGATCGAAGGACGAGATTCTGTCGAGGAGCTTCGAGGAGATTCACCGGGTTCTTAAAGCTGGAAGGCGTGCAGTGATCATCACAGACAGCCCCGCAGAGGAGCTGCTGAGCTCTAAGGGTTTCAGGATAGCCGAGCTGCACAGCGACAGGGTCCACAGGAGTCTGACCAGATACATTCACGTCTGTGAGAGACCTGTGGACTTTTGAAATACGGGCTACATATTAATACATGGATTCTAAATCACAACTCGGCATTTTAAGGGGTTCGGCATGACGGTATGCGACGACTTCGATCTTGCAGAGGATCTGCTCAAGGGCTTTACCAGATCTGCGATACGGACCAAGGTCCTTCTCTCGCTCAAGGATGGCGAGCTGACCGCAGCAGATCTTGAGAGATCGCTGGGAACCAGGGCATCGACAATACTGCATGCGGTCAAGGATATGATCGAGGGAGGTACGGTTGCCAGGACCTTCAGGGGATACAGGCTCACAAACCTGGGTCGCATTCAGGCATTGATGCTGAGCAGGCTTTTAAGCGCGATTGCCGTGCTGGAGAGCCACAAGGATTTCTGGATGAAACATGACATCAGCGCGATTCCCGATGATCTCCTTGTCGACATAGGCCTCCTCAGAGATGGCGAAATAGTCAGCGGAGATCCGGCCGCGATACTCAGGACGCAGCAGATATTCGTATCACAGCTCATCTCCTCTAGGAGCATATACGGCGTATCGCCCATCATAATCCCGGAGTATCCGAAAGCGATAGACACTGCTGTGAAGAACGGGGCGCACGTGGAGCTTGTTCTCACAGCTCCGATCGTGGAGATCGTCGTGAGAGATTACAGGGACATACTGGAGAATCTTCTCACAAAGGAGAACTTCGAGCTGTACAGGCTCGATGCTGATGTCAGAGCTGCGTTTACGGTCATCGACTCCTCGCTCTCTCTCGGCCTCTTCAGGCTCGATGGTGGATATGATATCGGCCAGGACCTGATATGCACGAGCCCTGGGGCCAGAGAATGGGGGATGAGGCTATTCGTGCACCACAAGAAAAGGGCGAAAAGAGTCACTTCTATATAAAGAGACATATGTGCTTCTATACCATCTGCTCTTATGGGCAACCTGGAGGATGTGCAAGTGTTATGGCCGCATAATCCAGCATAGCTGGGACGTTGTTTTTACAGAGAATCTATCAACAAGAGCGATCTCGTGCGCAATATTAACATGGAGGGGCGGGCAGATCCCGCCTCGCGGCTCATACCAGGCCAGCGCGCTGGAGCCTCAGCAGGGCTGTTGTGTCCAGCTTCTCTCCCTTCTTGAACTGATTCAGGATCTCCTCGGCCTCGCGCTTTGCAGCTTCCTTCGCGCGATCCTCTCTGGCGTCGCGGCTCTTCTTCTTGAGGCCCATAATGATCTTATCAAAATCGCGGATCTCCCTCTGAGTCCTTATGAACTCCCTGTGCTGCTCATCAGCCGCCTCCTGAGCCTTTATGAACTCGCGGTGCGCAGCATCCGCCTCAGCCCTCTTCTGATCCGCCTCTTTGAATGTGGCAATCATCTTGTCGTGATACTCCTGGGCCAGCTCAGCGTACCTGGTGACGTCCTCGTGATGCTTTGAGGCCTGCTCGCGCAGCGCCTGCGCCTCCTCAAGCAGCTTCTTAAGCTCCTCGTTCTTCTCGAGCTGCTCCTTCCGGAGCTTGAACTCGTTGTGGAGCATCGCGATCCTCTCGACGAGCTGCTTCTCCTTATCCGGGCTCAGCACCTCGGTCTGCTGCCTGAACTCCAGATGGTCTATCTCCCTGCGAAGCTCGCGGATCGATCTGTCCCCGGAGAGGTTGTACTTCTTCCGGATCTCGTCGATCTTCGCGTAGATCTGGTTCGTCTTCTCGTTCAGCTCATCGCGAAGCTTCTTCGACTCTGCGACCTTGGTGTTGTACTCGTCGCGAAGCTTCTTGAGCTCCTGTGCCTTCTCTATAAGCTCCTTCGTCTCCTTGTTCAGCTCGTTCCTTTTCGCAGCCCACCTGCTGGCCTCAGCATTCAGCTGGCTGCGCTTCTCCTTGAAGATAAGCGACTCCTGTTTGAGCTTGGCCTTCTTCTCTTCCAGTTCTGCAAGCATCCCCCTTTTTTCCTCCTTTTCCAGCACATGGCTGGGGTTCTGCCTGGGCTCGCTGCCCAGCACGCCCGTGGGCGTATCTCCTCCTCTGTACATTATGGGGTTCCCTCGACAGCAAATCAGCAGGGTCCTACACGTCAGATATCAACAAACAAGTGCGATCGCAAGTGCGATGGCGCCATTGTGCCGCATGCGTTCTCCACCAAAAGACATCCCTGTTGCGGACCATGCCGGTCGACTACTGTCCAAGCGTCAGATATCTTTAACGTATTAATCTTTTGGTAGCATCTTCGGGACCTGTCCGAATAAGATAAAAGCCAGAGCTGAGTATAGGGTTAATTCACTGAAAGAGAGTTTATGCCAGATAGACTACAACGCTTCCAGGAACACGCTCATCGCAGGGGCGGAACAGCCCGTAGCGCCCATAGATCTAAAACCTGTACATCATTGATGCAGTTTTGGCGATGAATTGGGAAGCGGCGCCCCTAAGGGCGCGGCAGTTCACTGATTTCATATCTGTCTTTGTTTGGGTTGACCAGGAGCTCCTCTGCGATCTTCCTGGCCACAGCCTCCGGATCATCTCCAGTTATGTAGAGCTTCCAGATATTGGCCCGCTGCACAGATCGTATCATCCTCAGACCCAATCGCTTCACCAGACGGTCTCTTATCGATATGGCCTCACCGTCCTCGATCCAGAGGCTCACCTTCACAGGAACATAGCCGTTGCTCAGCTCCAGCGAGTCCACTGAGACCGCGAAGTTCTCCTTGTTCTCATTTACCAGCTCTCTGGTGAGCTGTTTTATCAGAGAGTCGGTATCGCTCACGTCTTCAGCCTCTATGCTCAGGAGCCTTTCGCGCTTGACATCCCTGACGATTCCCTGGTAGCCCATGCGCCTCAGGAGCGTGTTCTTCACAGTGGCAGCCTCTGCATCTGGTATCTTGAGCCATACTCTCAGATTGATGATCATAATCGCCTCTCCTCTATGTATCTCCTCATCGATTCGAAGATGATCCTTCCAGGGCCATATCCCTGAACCCTGGGGTGCTTCCACGGGAGCTGCCATGCGAAGAATGCCCTCTCCGGATGCGGCATCATCCCCAGGACGTTGCCCTCTGGGTTGCATATGCCTGCGATGTTCTCCGTGGATCCGTTCACATTCACGGGAAACTCGTTGATGATCTCTCCTCGCTCGCTGCAGTACCTGAAAACGACCTGGCCATCATCGATGAGCCTTTCGATGACCCTTTTATCCGCGGAAACAAGGTTCCCCTCTGCATGTGCGATCGGTATGCTCAGGATCTCCCCTCTTCTCAGAATGTAAGAGCCACTGCATCTCTTCTCCTCAGCATCATGCCTGAGCATCGTCCAGGCGCAGTAGTAGCCACGACGCACGATCTCTCCCCCTCGGATCATGACGTTCTGCGCAAGCGCCAGCCTCACCCCATCCCCGAAGGGAAGTATTCCTGACTCCACAAGTATCTGGAAGCCGTTGCATATCCCTATGATCGGCTTTCCATTCGCAGCCTCCTCCCTCAGCGTGGCCATGACAGGCTCCTTGGATGCTATAACACCAGCGCGCACCCTGTCCTGGTATGAGAAGCCCCCTGGTATCACATACCCATCGAACTCGCAGAGCTCCTGCTCAGGCCGGTTCCATCTGAAGATCTCCCCCTCCATCCCGCACTCTTTTACAGCTACAAGCGTCTCATGCTCGCAGTTCGTGCCCGGGAACTGTATCACAGCGATCCTCATCTCATCGCCTCCCTCAGGCCAGAGCTCCAGGCATCTCTTGCATCCTCGGGATCGAGCCTCACAATCATCTTCCCCTTCCTCTCGATCTCGATGCCGCCGGTCGATACTCTGCCAAGTCTTACTGGATTGAGATTGTAGCTCCTGGCGATGCTTGCGAACTCCTGCTCCGCTCCATCCACAACCTCGACTATGAATCCTGAAGACTCCGAGAAGAGGAGCCTGTCAGGTCGCATATCGCCCAGATCTGATATGTCGATGGAGATTCCATGATCGGAGAGCATGCACATCTCAGCCGCTGTTATCGCCATCCCGCCGTTCGATATGTCGTGAGCCGCCCGCAGTATCTCACGATCAATGGCATCTATGACCATGTAGATCATGGATCTCTCCAGCGGGAATCTGACAACAGGCACGTTCGCCCCTGTGACGCCCCAGATGACCCTATAGTACTCGGAGCCTCCGAGCTCATCGAACCTGGGGCCGAGAAGGTACACCCCATCACCTGCATCCTTCAACGACATCGTGATGGCCTTGCTGATATCTTTCATTATCCCAACACATGCGATGACAGGAGACGGGTCCACAGCTCCCTCAGGGGACTCGTTGTAGAAGCTCACGTTCCCTGAGACTATGGGGACAGGCTGGTCTGGATAACCCTTGAGCCAGAGGTTCTTGGCAGCATCAGCGAGACCACGAACCGATTCCCTGAACTCCCAGAAGGCTTCGGGCTTCTCCGGGTTGCCGAAGTTCAGGCAGTCTGTGAGCGTCGATGGGGTCGCGCCTATGGCGGCGACGTTCCTCATAGCCTCAGCGACGGCCGTAGCCCCTCCCCAGTAAGGACTTATCCTTCCATAAAACGGATTTGAGTCAACAGAGAGCGCGATCCCGAAATCCTTCCCCCTGATCGGGGCAAGGAGGCCTGCATCAGCCTCACCAGGCCGAATCACGGTATTTCCCTGAACCTCTGTATCGTAATACCTGTAGATATGCTCCCTGGAGGCGATGTTGGGGGAAGAGAGCAGGTCAAGCATCACCTTGTTGAGATCCTCAGGCATTCTCACATCAGGCTCGAGGAGGTTTCTGATCCTGGGCCGCCACGCCCTCTCGTATCTTATCCCTCCGGTCAGATGCTTTATGGGGACGTTCACAACCTCCTCGCCCCTGTGGCGGACTATGTATCTGTCGTGAGTCGTCATCCTGCCTATCACGCTCGCCCTCGCGCCCTCGTAGACGTTCGGCAGGTCCCAGTCCTCGTTGTATATCCTGAGAATCCTCTCGCGGAGCTCGGCAGGAGCTATTATCAGAAACCTCTCCTGCGTCTCGGCTATGCACAGAACCTCGGGCGGAAACTCGCCAGCGACGTGGAGCATGTCGAGATCGATCTCCATGCCGTAGCCACCGGCTGCCCCCATCTCTGAGGATGCACAGGTGAGACCTCCGCCGCCCAGATCCTTGAAACCTATCTCGACGCCCTCCTCGCGCACGAGCCTGAAGAGATCCTCGTTGGCCTTGAAGAGAACGTTCTTCAGGAACGGATCCGGGATCTGGACCGCGCCGCGGTTCGCCTCCTCCTCTTCCTCCCTGAGCGTGTCGGATGCGAAGACGACGCCACCGAAACCTGAGGAGTCGGTTGGCTTTCCAACCAGGATGACATCGTAGTTCCTTTCGCCAGAACCTGGAGGCGCGCGCGACCTTATGATCTCATCCCTTCTCACCACACCGATCGCAACCACATTGACAAGACAGTTGTAGTCGAAGCACCTGCTGAAAACGACATCCCCAGCGATGACCGGCACACCCAGGGCATTCCCGTACTGCCAGATCCCATCAACCACGCCCTCTGCGACCCAACGCACCCTGCTTGCCTCCCGTCCATACGGATCCCCAAAGCGGAGTGGATCTGCAGTCGCGACAACCCTTGCCCCCATGCAGTTCACATCGCGCACGATTCCGCCAATGCCGGTCGCCGCCCCCTCATTAGGGAGTATCTGGCTCGGGTGGTTGTGGCTCTCGTGGGAAATCACCACACACCATTCATCGTCTATGCTCACGATCCCGGAGTCCTCGACAGGGCCGAGAACAACATTCGGGCCCTCTGTCGGCAGGAACTCTCTGAGCACAGCCCTGCTGCTCTTGTACGAGCAGTGCTCGGACCACATGGCATCGTAGCAGAAGAGCTCGGACAGCGTCGGATCCCTTCCCAGGATCGACGCTATGGACCGCGCCTCTGATACAGACATGCCGATTCCCGCTTTCCTCAAACTGGATTCAAGCTCGCCATCGGCAAGACCGATTACCTTCAATGGACCACACCTCGGATGTGAGCTCTCCGGTCAGGGCCGCTTATGAAGATATCGATGGACGTGCTGTGTTGAATAATGTTTGAGAATCCCATAGGCTCGATTCATACGAATTGCAATTCTAGTAAAAATCGATAGCTATCGACCTTAGAGCTCTTAATTATTCAACACAGCAGATGGACGAGAAATTTGTTTGTGGAAGAGATGCTCCAAGTCAAGGGATACGGTCTGTGCCCGAACTCCAGAGCTGATCAACACGATCCTGCGCTGTTCAAATCTTGGTCTGGCACACATGGAGGCTGTCGAAAACCAATCGAAATATGAAAGATGTCGGACCGCAGGCTACATGGGCCGCAGCCATTAAAATTATGCCGCATGTGAATGCGGCTTTCAGTTCATCTGATGAAGCTTGTAGAGCCCGGTCTGGACGATCGGGACGGGACTCTGCGGCGTCCAGTCCTCTCTCAGAAAGTCGTAGATGGCGTATCCAGAGGCCAGAAGCTGCTTGTCCTTGTTCTGCCAGACTGCATAGTCCACTGGAGGCTCGAACTTGCTCGGCGTCCAGTCGCCCTTCAGAACGCTGTAGATGTTGGCTGTGCTGTTTTCGAGCGTCTTGTTCTTATTTGGCCATACCGCTGTATCGTTTATGGGCATGAATGTGCTTGGGGTCCAGCTGTCGTTGAGAAACGCTGCCATAGACTCTGTGGTCACAAACTCTGACTCAGGGGATAGATAGCTCACATCAACCCCCATAACCGGGATCAGCATCAACAAAGCAACTGTGAGTGCTATGATCTCTCTCATGATTCCCGCGATACTACTGTAATGCGGATAAAGCTTTCTGTCGTCGAGCGACGAAGATGCACAGAACAACATCTCAGGGCGCAGAGGTTCATGCGTTCTGAGTGGCCTGTCTCCTCACCATGCGGAAGCACCCTCTTCCAGTGGTCCCGAGAAAGCTCTTCAGCTCATCGGCCCCAGCATCCGGTCTCTCCTCGAGATATCTGGCGACCTCTGGTATGTGGACAAGGACGCAGTCGATGCAAGACCAGAACCTCTTGCCTCTTTTTGTTCTCACAAACCTGCCGAGCTCCGGATCCTTGCAGGGGTAGAGTGGGCAGAAGCAGTGTGTGCAGTCCTGCCCCTCGAAGTGATGGCATGGGTAGTACTTGCAGTTCTCCCGGGTTGTGTTCACTGGAGCAGCTTTCAGCACATCCATTATCGCGCATGGGTCGTCGGTAACGAGACCATCCGCCCCGAGCCTGAGCAGCCACGCCGCCCTCTCAGGGTCGTTGACCGTCCATGGGTAAACCTTCAAACCCCTTTTGTGTGCGACCTTGAAGATGTTCGGGCTCACCCTCTTTGGGAATATCGCATCCGCATGCGCATCCAGAGCCAAATCCACGGGGTTCACCGGCAGTGATGATATTATGATGCCGGTTTTTATCCCCTCCGCGCCCTTCTTATCTCTGAGAAGCTCGCCAAGCTCGAGCACACTTCTGTGGTAAAAAGATGTCACTATGGCTTTATATCCAAGAAGCTCCTCGAGAATAAGCTCCTCCAAGCCCTCCTCCTTCATCTCAACCACCGGCTGGACGCCGAGAATTTCCGCGAGCCTCAGCGCCTCCCTCAGCGTCGGCACATGCTCCCCGCCAGCGTCCAGACCTCTGAGCTCCTGGATGCTCAGATCCTCAACCCTGCCGGAGCCGTTCGTTGTCCTATCAACAGTCTCATCGTGCATCAGAACCAGAACTCCGTCTGAGGACAGGCGCACATCCATCTCGACCATGTCGGCTCCGCATGAATGCGCCTTCCTTATTCCCTGCAGCGTGTTCTCAGGAGCCAGAGCGGCAGCACCACGATGTCCTATAAGCGCGGCCATCGATCGAGTATGGTTGAGCCATGTATATTCCATTTTTGGAGCTGAACACGCTCAGTACGCCCATACCATGGAGATACCATGGAGAAATGTCCCCAGCTGGATCGTCTCTGCTGAGGAGATGGAAAAAGTTATCACGAATGCAAATGAGCACATTCTGATGCCATCCAGTATCACATCAAAGCTAGATAAGTTCAGGTGCATGAAGAGGAGCATCTCGGAGATAAACCTCGACCCGCTCCAGAGGGGCGGGATCCTCACGCCGGAGGCGAGGGCTGCTCTCGTCGAGTGGGGCGATGGTTACTCTGTCTGCGACTTCTGCGAGGGGATGCTCGACAGGGTGAGAAATCCTCCTGTGGAGGAGTTCGTTCACGAGGTCCTACCCCAGTTTCTGGATGTGGATGATGTGCGTATAACTCACGGAGCCAGGGAGGGGATGTACGCTGCCATGCATTCTCTATGTGACGCGGGCGATTACATCGTTGCAGATGGGAATGCACACTACACAACCGTTCTCGCCGCAGAGCGTGCAGGCCTCGAGATATCATATGTTGAAAACAGCGGGGAGCCTGAGTACACCATAAACCCGGAGGGATACAGGGACGCGATAAGGGGTATTGCAGACCAGGGTTACAGGGTGAGCCTGGCAGTGCTCACATATCCCGATGGCAACTACGGGAATCTTGTTGATGCGAGAAGGGTTGCGGATATCTGCCACGAGGAGGGTGTGCCGCTCCTCCTCAACGGGGCGTACTCCATAGGAAGGATGCCTGTGTGCGCCCGCGAGCTCGACGCTGACATAGTTGTTGGAAGCGGCCACAAATCCATGGCATCATCAGGTCCAATAGGGGTCCTGGGCGCGAAGCAGGAGTATGCGGATATCATATTCAGGCGCTCGAAGAGCAAGAAGAACAAGGAGGTCGAGCTCCTGGGGTGCACTGTTCGCGGTGCAGGGCTTCTGACCATGATGGCGAGCTTCCCGCACGTCTTGGAGCGCGTCGGGAGATGGCAGGAGGAGGTCGACAAGGCGCGATGGTTCTCATCAGAGCTGGAGGCGCTTGGAATCGAGCAGCAGGGCGAGAAGCCTCACAACCACGACCTGATGTTCTTCAAGTCTGAGAAGCTCTACGAGATCTCGAAGAGCGCCAGGAAGGGCCGCTACTTCCTGTACCATGAGCTCAAGGATCGCGGGATTTGCGGGATCAAGCCAGGTCTCACAAGGCAGTTCAAGCTGAGCACATATCTTCTCCCCAGGGAGGACCTGGAGCGGGTGGTCTCAGCGTTTCAGGAGATCATCGAGGGGAGCTCCAAAGTGCAGGCTGAATAGAGCGAAGAGCATCATGCGCACCTCTCCCTGATCTCGGCGAGCTCGATGATCGGCTCAAGCACATCTCTCGGTATGAACATGCTCTCGCCGATTCTGTTCATGGCGACCCATGTGTTGAGCGATGTGCATATTATAAGAACAGATCTCTCATCAGCGACCCTACAGGATATCTCTGAAGCGATCTCGCTCTTGTTCGTGATCGTCAAACCATGAGCGCACTCGATCGCTTTCAGGTGCATCAGAGCCCTTTCAGCGACCCTCGACCTGGATTCCCCCATAACTCAGTCTCAATTAACGTCACAGGCCATAATTTTTCCGCTAGATTCTCATGGGTAGATTTATTACACATGAGATCGAGCTGCATTAACACTGAAATAGTTAAAAGTAGCAAATGGAGCTCTGAAGATGGAGGACATAGGACTTCTTGTGCTCGGGCATGGCAGCACGCTGCCTTACAACAAGGCTCTGGTGGAGGAGCTGGCAGGGATGATAAAAAGAAAGCATCCAGGGCCGGTCAGAACCGCTTATCTAAATGCAAATGATCCGAAGATACCAGAGGGTCTCATGAGCTTCGCCGGCACCAACGTGAGGAGGATTGTGGCCATCCCTCTCTTCCTCGCAGCCGGGGTACACACTCTGGAGGACATCCCCAGGGAGCTGGGGATCCCGAAGGGCAAGCGCGTTGGTGTTGTCAAAATAGATGGCAGGGATGTGGAGGTGACATGCGCCGAGCCGCTCGGCGTCGATGAATGCATTGCGGATCTCGCTTATCGGAGGGCCAGAGAGAGCTTATAGGGCCTGTGGCTGTCCTCGACTCGATACATGGCGCAGATATCATAGCATCAAGGCTCAGAGAGCTCGGCATCGATGCAGAGGCGCTCGAGGTCTACCACAACAGCCACAGCATGGAGGGATACTCTCTCGTTGTGGCTCCTGTCCACCTCTCCCCTCAGAACAGGTCATTGTCAGATGCCAGGCGGCTTGGAAAGAGGATCATCTCGCATCACAGAGCCGTGGGGTTGATCCTGGGAGAGAGGGAGTTCAGGGCATTTGAGATAACAGGGACCAGGGGGAAGACAACCACAGCCCTTTTGCTGGCGCTTATCCTCTCGCACGAGATGCGCGTCGTCTCGCACACCACCAGCGGCATCGAGCTCTGGAACCGCGGGAAGAGGTCGCTCATCAGATCCGGCCTGAGCATAACCCCTGGGAATCTCATAGCCGCTCATCAGATCGCATCAGAGGAGAGGGCTGATGCTCTTGTCTCAGAGGTCTCGCTCGGCGGCACTGGCGCGTTCGATGTCGGCGTTATAACAAGCCTCGCAGGAGATTACCTCATAGCAGGCAGTTCCATGTGGGCGAGCACTGCAAAGCTACAGATGCTCTCGCTCTCAGATCCGGCTGCGAGGATCGTGGCGAACACCGATACGAGGCTATCCGCGGACATCACATTCGGCGACGGCGGTGATGTGAGGTTCTGCGGGAGATCTGTCATGATCAGAGGGGAATCCTATCCACTCTCGCTGGGCGAAGCGCTGGATCTCCCTGCATATTCCGATGGGATCGCAGGTGCGCTGGCAGCAGCAATCTCGATTGGAGTGGATGTACAGAACGCGGCGGATGCTCTTGAGGGCTTCGAGGGCTTCAAGGGCCGGATGTCACGGTATCAGCTCGACGGTGTTAGCGTCATCGACAACTCGAACTCCGGGCTGAAGGTCTCCGGCATCGAGAGGGCGCTCGATCTCGCATCTGGTGGTCGTATATGTCTCGTCGCTGGAGAGGATGCGGAGAGCGTCTGCGAGGGGCTTGATATTGATGCTCTTGTGAGGATGATCGAGTCGAGAAGGGAGGAGATAGATGAGCTCGTGCTGGTTGGGATGAGGCTTGAGCCGCACGCCCCCCGGCTCAGGGGATACACAGCACGCAACTTCCAGGAAGGGCTCGAGGTCGCCCGCAGACACGCATCCTCGGGGGACCATCTGGTTTTATGTGTTAAATGCTTCAGGTGATATCGATGAGTACAGAAGTTCAGGTTATTCACCCCCGCCCCAGCTCGATAGTGGCGGCCCTTTACACTCTGCGGGATCTTGGAGTTGATGTGATCATACTCCACGGACCCAGCGGATGCTGCTTCAAGCACGCGAGGCTTTTAGAAGAAGATGGCGTCAGGGTCCTGACCACCGGCCTCGATGAGAGGGGTTTCGTCTTCGGAGGGCAGGAGCAGCTTGTGAGACTGCTGAGAAGAGCTGTGGAGCTGTTCGATCCCAAGATCATAGCGGTCGCTGGAACATGCAGCAGCATGATAATAGGCGAGGATCTGCACAAGGCTGTGGTGGATGCGAATATCGATGTACCTGTCATAGAGGCTGAGGTCCATGCCGGGTACAGGGACAACACGAAGGGTGTGATCATAACACTCGAGGCTGCGAGGGATGCCGGCATAATAGATGATCAGGAGCTCCAGCGCCAGAAGAGGCTCCTGGAAAAGGCAACCGAGATCGAGCGGCTCTACGGCGCTGCGAGCAGCGAGTACCTGCCGCCGGAGAGAGGCGATGTCAAGTTCGTCGTTGCATCCAGACTCCTGGATCTTCTCGTGGATGGAAAGAGGGGGCTCAACATACTGAACGCGAAGAAGGAGACCGCGTACATGTTCGCGGACATCAACCTATCTCTCATAGAGGTTGCCAGGGCTCTGGGGTGTGAGGATAGGATAAGAACGCTTGCGAACATCGACTCTGATGTGGGACTGCCCAAGGTCAGAGAGGATGCGAGGAACATAGCAGATGCTCTGAAAGAGAGAGGTATGAGATTCGAGATCACAGGAGGTCTTGATGAGTATCCGGTTGCTGGAGAGCGTGTGGAGGATATGATTGAGGGGGAGGATTATGACTTCGCCTTGATCTCCGGGGTTCCGCACGCGATACCGATCGATGCGCTGGGGGGGATGGAGCTCTTCTCGGTGACAAACGGCCCCAGACAGGTCAGGCCCCTGAGGGATCTGGGCCATCATCATGTTGTTGTGGAGATAGATCTCCATCCAAAGACCATGGGCGTCAGCACGATCGTCGAGTCAGAGTTCGGCGCCACTCTCAGGGAGGTCGCGAGGAGAAGGGGCATCCTGTAAAAACGGTGCTGAGCTGCACCGGACAGACAGGGCTGCCTCTTGGGACACCATAGCCCGTACTGCTTTCGATATGCTCATAGGAGTGTGCGTGGCGAGGGGCAGCAACATCGCCCGTCTTGAGATCGTATGTTTGTCATTCAGCGTGCTCTCAAGGACCAGCGCATTCGCTACAGCAGCTCGAGCGCCTCTCGTCCCGACATCCCCTCTTTTATGCCGAGCTTTTTGGCAGCGCTGTTCGCCTCAAATACCTCTCCCCTCAGGAGATCATCAACATTCGCTATCAGCCCGCCGGTGCTGGATCTCACCCTAGCTGCCGGATATCCATGCCGGTCGAGGGCGCTGACGTCATATGCGCCGCAGCCCACCATCCCACGGTCTGTGACCGCGCAGACAAGCTTGAGATATCCAAGACTTATCACGTAGCCGTCAGCGACCTTCCTGCTCAGCTGTACTACCTCATGAATCATCGATCACGCCTCCCATGTTGAGCAGCGCACTCGTACGTTGGGATCGCTAGCCTATGACCTCACAGCTCGAGATTCTCTTCAGCGATTCGAGCTGATCGCAGGTCTGTCTAACATGTCTGGAAGTATATCTTCCCATCGCGTATGATGCGTGCAATCCTTCCAGCATCCTCGAGTATCTTCAGGTACTTCACAGCATCCTCATAGGGGAGGCAAGATTCGCTCTGAAGATCCTCAAGTGTCATGGGCTCGCGAAGGAGATCTGCAATCCGCTCCTCAGCATCATCCGGGACCCTCCAGTCCCAGTCCGGTATCAGCTCGGCGCCTTTGAATATCCGGAGCATCCTGAGCATCTCATCCCTCCTCAGCGGCAGCACAGGCTCGGCCGGCGGCCTGACCACAGTGTTGAGCTGTATCCTGTCTGGCTCGATCTCCTCTGCGGCCCTGGCGATCATAGGTGCATCAATCTCGTTTACATCCCGGACAAGCATCACCTCGAGCCATATCTCCCCGCCGAACTCTGATCTGAAGGCCCGCAGCCCATCGATTATATCCTTTATCCTAAGACCGACAGCCGGCCGATTTATCCTCTCGAAGGTCTCCTGGGTTGCCGCATCCAGTGAGGGGAGAACAAGATCTGCCTGGCCCACCTCCTCCCTGACATGCTCGTCGATGAGAAGACTGCTGTTCGTTATGACCGCAATCGGCCTGTCGATCAGCTTCCTCGCAGCCCGTATGATCTCCCCCAGGCCTGAGTGGAGCGTCGGCTCTCCCGATCCTGCGAACGTTAGGTAGTCAAAATCGATATCTGATACCCTGGAGATCTCCCTGATAACAGCCTCCTCAGGAACGTAGCGATCCCTCCTCATTGTCAGACATGTTGTGGCGCCTATCTCACAGTAGCAGCAGTCCATGCTGCACGTCTTGAGTGGCAGCAGATCTACACCCATCGAGAGGCCGAGCCTCCTTGAGAGAACAGGCCCGAAGATGTACCGCATCCCGTAACAGAGATGCGGATCTCATTATATCTAAGTTTTGAGTGGATCGGGAGCGTCCGAATAAGGGTGCGTGATAACAATATCTTCGAAACTCGCACTATCAGCTTCAATCCCTTATTACAGTTCAAGCATATGTTGTGCTTTCTAACCGTTGAAGAGACTGGACCGATCCAGGATCACACCGGCTTGCTCAAGGGCGCGCTGCTCTGCGTTGACCCCCTCCATAGCACAGTGTTGTGTTGAATAATTAAGAGCTCTAAGGTCGAAAGCTGTTGATTTTTACTAGGATTGCAATCCGTATGAATCCAGCCTCTGCTATCGGATTCTCAAACATTATTCAACACAGCATAGCACAGGAAAAGCTTATCTTCAGACATCCCAATAGCAGGACCCAACATGTCTAACCTGTTCGAGATATTCCGGGAGGCAACACTGCTGCAGTGCGGCTTTCTGGAGAAGCTGCTCCGTCTCGATATGTCCGAGGTCGCAGCCTTCTCAGAGTCGCTGGCATCATTCCTGAGCGATACCAGGAGAAACAAGTTTGTATACGGGCTTGCAGCAGGCAGAAGCGCCCTCTCGCTTTACAGCTTCCTTCAGCTGCTTCAGAATCACTTTGATAACGTCTTCCCCTGTACGCTGGAGGATCCTGTCCAGAGGCACTTCAACCCAAGGATGATGAATCTGGGCATAGCGGTCTCAGGCTCGGGAGAGACTCCATCCGTGAACAAATACATCGAGGACGTAATAGAGCAGGGGGGAGAGATCAAGCTGATCACAGCCAACAGAAACGGCACAGCTTACAGGCTTGTGGAAGATTACAAGAACGGCACCATACTTGTGATAGAGGGAAAGACAAAGTACAGCACCGACAAGGAGAGGCGCTCCCGGCTATCGCCACTGGGCACGGAGTTCGAGCTAGAGGTCCTGGCATTCCTAAATGCCCTCTTCAAGGACATCCAGACGAGGCTTGATGGCCACCATGACGATCGATGCCCTGAGTACTGCACCACAATACAGGACTTCAAGGATAACGGAAGGCTCATAGCTGATATGGATCAGGAGCACCTTGAGAGATGGTTCGGCAGGCTCTTCCCGAGATCGGGACGCTATGTGATAGGCGGTGTCGGCAGGTCAGGGCTTGTCGCAAGGGCGTTCGAGATGAGGTTCACGCATCTGAACAAGATAAGCTACTGGGAGCGGGACTTCAACACCCCCAGCTTCCAGATAGGGGATGTGTACATACCGATAACAGGCGGAGGTAACACCTACGAGGCGCTCGAGGGCGCGAGGAACGCGTTCAGGAACGGCGCGGACGTGATGCCGATCACCGCGAACAGGGATTCCAACCTGATGGCGCTTGTGATGGAGAAAGGCAGGCTCGATGATGCTGTTTTCATACCCGTAAAGCAGGACTACGAGAGTCTTTTTAAGGGCAACCGAAGCACCACAAGCTGGCTGGTATCCGAGTTCACGAAGTACAGATATCCGATATTCGAGATGAACACATCCATATTCACAAACAGCGTTGTCGCAGTGGGCGCTGAGTTCCTGGGCATAGTCGAGGCTGGGATGCGCAGGCTTCATGTCTAGCTGGGGGATGATGTGAGATAATCGTGCACAAAGGGATCATAAGCTACGGATTTCTGTGATACAAGTGCACTACCACTCCGTCAAATTGCACCGATATCAATAAAAATTCCGAAATAATCGGAATAAAATATTTCATATGATCCCTTAACCGATGGCCAGTGGAAAACCATGGTATGGATCTGTTCCAGACTGCCACCCCCTGTATCATCGGATTCTGTACCTGCATCATTGGGATCAACTGCGCGCGACTTCAAAGGATGTGTGAGGTATTGTGCAGATAGATGTCGATTTCCTCGCAACCATTCAACGGTTGGACCGACGATCCACCACCCATCAGATCTTCCTGGGCTGAACTGTGTTATGCTGCTGTGTTGAATAATTAAGAGCTCTAAGGTCGAGAGCTATCGATTTTTACTAGAATTGCAATTCGTATGAATCCAACCTCTACTATCGGATTCTCAAACATTATTCAACACAGCATGTTATGCGCAACCCTTTTATTCTTTGATCCTGAGTCAACCTCGCCATCAGTTATGGGGGCACAATAAGGACACGAAACTGCATATGAGGATGGAGACCTCTGCATTCAGGTCTTTCGATGGAGTTAAGAGAGAATTTCATAGATGGGCGAGGAGCCGGATGGCCCCAGCAGGAAGCAAAAGCACGAAGCTCCGCCCTTCAGGGCAGGGGCTCACATTTGATATCCGCTGTGGAGGGCGGGCGAAGTGATAGACAGATTTCCAGAGGTACCGGCTAGGATTGAGGGGCTGCGGGAGCTGGCATGCAACCTATGGTGGTCATGGCACCACCAGGCAAGGGATCTATTCAACATGCTCAACCCAGCCGCATGGCAGCTCAGCGTTCACAACCCTGTGAAGCTGCTCCACGAGATAGATAGATCCGTGCTGGAGAGAGCAGCAGAGAGCGAGCATTTCTTGAGACACTACGACGCGGTCATCTCCAGGTTCAGGTCCGAGATGAGGGCAAAGGGCGGATGGTTTCCATCCCACATCAGGAACCCGATGAATGTGCCCATCGCATATTTCTCAGCAGAATACGGCCTGCATCACTCGATGCCGTTCTATGCCGGCGGCCTGGGATTCCTGGCGGGTGATTACCTCAAGGAATGCAGCGATCTCAGGCTTCCTGTAATCGGTGTGGGCTTCATGTACCCGGGCGGGTATCTCAGGCAGAGGTTGTCTCCAGACGGCTGGCAGATGAGCGAGAGCGAGATCCTGGAAAAGAGCCACGCGCCGATATCTCAGGTGCTCGATGAAAATGGCAAACCGCTGCTAGTGAGGGTTCCGGTGATAGAGCCGCCGATATATGTTGGCGTGTGGCTGCTCAGGATCGGGAGGATCCGGCTGTACCTCCTGGACACAGACGTCGAGGCGAACGACCCATGGAACCGCGGGATATCATCACGCCTGTACCTTGGAGACGCTGAGCAGAGGCTCCGGCAGGAGATCGTGCTGGGCATCGGCGGCATGAGCGTGCTAGAGAGCATGGGCATAAAGAATCTCGTCCTCCATCTCAACGAGGGCCACCCGGCCTTCGCAGTTCTCGAGAGGCTCAGGCATCTCACAGGAAACGGCATGAGCTGCAAGGACGCCATCGATTACATCAGGAGCACGACCGTCTTCACCACACACACTCCCGTTCCGGCGGGCCATGACATATTCCCATTCCATCTGATGGAGAAGTACTTCAATTCATATCTCCCCTCAATCGGCCTCACACGCGATCAGTTCTTCAGGCTGGGCATAGATCCGGCAAACCCGCAGGCCGGGTTCAACATGACCGCATTCGCTATGAGGATAGCCCTGTACAGAAACTGTGTCAGCAGGAGGCATCTGGAGGTCACCGAGTCGATGTGGCGGCATCTGATCGCAGAGCTCAAATCGAATGGCATCGTCATCGATTACGTCACCAATGGTGTGCACATACTCACATGGCTCGATCGCGGCATGGAGGATCTCTTCAACAGATATCTGGGACTTGGGTGGCTTGAGGATCATGACGATCCCTCCATATGGGAGCTTGTGGACGATATACCTGACAGAGAGCTCTGGATGGCGCATCGGATGGCCAAGATGAGACTGATAACAACGATAAGAGAGCGCGCGAGGCTCAGGTGGTCCATGGACAGCGCAGATCCCAGGATAATAGTCGCGTCCGGTGTGCTTTTGGATCCATCCGTCTTCACAATAGGCTTCGCGCGGAGGTTTGCCACATACAAGAGGGCCACGCTGATACTCCAGGACCTGGACCGCCTCAGAAGCATCTTGAACAATGAGGATATGCCGGTCCAGATAATATTCGCAGGCAAGGCGCATCCTGCCGATGACTCAGCCAAACAGATAATCCAGAAGGTTTACAACATAGCGAAGGACCCGAGCTTTGGGGGAAGGATTGCGTTCGTCGAGGACTATGATGAGCAGCTCGCTCAATACATGGTCCATGGCGTCGACCTGTGGCTGAACACGCCGCAGCCACCGCTCGAGGCATCCGGCACAAGCGGAATGAAGGCCATGATCAATGGCGTGCCGCAGCTCAGCGTTCTCGATGGGTGGTGGATAGAGGGATACAACGGCAGAAACGGCTGGGCATTCGAGGGCGCAGAGGGCGCTGATCGGGATGTGAGGGACGCGCGCAGCCTCTACGATCTTCTGGAGAACGACATCGTGCCCCTGTTCTACAGAGTGGAGAACAACGACGGGGTGCCGCATGGCTGGGTGAGGGTCATGAAGGATGCGATAAAGAGCACCGCTCCCAGGTTCTCCGCGCGGAGAATGGTGAAGGAGTACACGAGCAAGTTCTACATGAACGCCCTGGATGCGGCAAACAGCTTCAGCACAAACGAGCCACAATGACACAGGACTGTTTAAATGCGCAGAAGGGGGCTTTTCCACTCCTCCTTTGGGTTCATGATGCGATCAGCTGGATATGCTTATCTCCAAGAATGATCGCCTGAAGACCCCCAGCATTCACCTCCGCCGCTGCCGGAGCCCTTCAAGCATCGCATCGTATCTCTGTTTGATCCGCTCGATTATATCGATATGGCTCTCCTGGTGTGTGGGTATTATTATATCAGCTTCCGCCCCTGTGTAATCAGCTGCTGCAGTCACACCGTTATCTCCAAGATCCAGATGCATGTCCAGCGCGATCTCTCCCGCGATCGGAGTCAGGGGCTTCACCAGACCCAGGCCCCTTGCCATTGCCCTGTACTCCCTTAAAGCAGCGTCGATCTCTCCGATCAGAGCCTCCGCCCCAGACACATCTTTCAGCTGGAGCGCCAGCCTCTCCACACCCTCTTTCAGTTTAGAGAATGTTGATGTCCCGACCTCTATGATCTCCCCAGAGTAGTGCTCTCTTATCCTCTCCGCATACCCTGGGGATGCTACAAGCAGCCGGATCTTCCTTAGCATGGCGATATCACTATCTTCTGGCCTGTAGGGGTTTACAACCACGTAATCGATGCCAAGACGTCTGGCCAGGCTCTCGTACATCGGAGTGATTCCAATCATCTCACGCTTCCTCGCGATCGTCTCCTTCAAAAACTCAGGGTTCTCCGACTGCAGTCCGAAGTACTCCGCGAACCCCCTGGTTGTCCAGAGCTCCCTGGTTCTGCCCTTCTTGATCGCGCTTATCAGGCCCATCCTCTCCAGGATCCTGACGTGCTCGTAGCACTTGTTCCCGCGGATCCGCGCGAGCTCGCTCTGCGTTATCGGCTGCCTGTATGCGATGACAGCGAGCGTGCGTATCACTGAGGAGTCAAGCTCCCTCGGCGCGACCATCGACACAGCCTGAGCGAGATCCCCTCTCACCTGCATAACAAAAGATCCCTCGACAGCTCTTACCTCGATGCCGCCACCGCGGGATGCATACTCCCTCAGAAGGGATTCCGCGGCATCAAGCACATCCCTGGCATCGAGTCCCGAGATGCCCGATATCTCCTCCACAGAGAGAGGACGGCCTGCTGCAAACAGCATCGCCTCCACAAGAGCTTTAGCATATGCCTTTGTCGTTCTGGGACCTCCTGTGCGCAGTGATTTTTGTTCTCTTAATTTCTCTTGATGTAATCAGAAGGCAGCCTTTCTCTTGGCGTGAGATATATTTAAATTCGCTCCGGATCTCATGGGGTTTGAATGAGCGAGTCGGTTCAGAAGCCGAAGGAAGCCGTGCATGATGCTGATGAGCTCATGTTCATGGTCAAGGGGCTGCAGAGCACAAACAGCAGCGCCCAGATCATCGATATGCTCGAGATACTCGAAGGTCTGGCGCCGTTTCTGGATAAGACCAAGGTGATAGAGCTCAAATGCAAAAACTGCGACAGCTACGCGCCCTGCTTCTTCCCGCTGGAGGATGATTATGATGTCATCGATACGCATGCATACTGCCATAAGAAAGGCCAGCCTCTGCACCATCTGACGTTTCTATCCATAGCGAAATGCAGGGACTTCTCGAGAAAGGCCCAGATGGAGCTGGCAGATCTGGCGAAGCGGCTCATGGAGGAGCTGAGAGATGCTTTGCGGGGCAGGAAAATCTACGACCACAACGAGTTCGCGAACTATCCTATAGCTTTCGATATCTCACAAGATTCGGATAGAGTTACGATTCAGCTCGGTCATCTTTCAGAAGGTGGTGTGTTTGTGATGGGCGATGCCCGTATTATTATGGTGAGAAGGCCTGATCCGAGGCTTGGAAACAAGGCCTCAGAGATCGGCAGGGCCCTTCACGAGAGCGATCTCGTTATCCTGGTTGAGGCGAGCAGGAGCGCCATGAAGCATCTCGGGTTGAGGGATGCGGTCGGTAAGATCGCTGCATCGCATGGCATACCGGTAATCTACGATCCGTAACAGTCAGGTGATCCCATGATGGTGATCGCGTTTATCCATCCAATTTCGGATTAAGATTCCAGAGATGCATTTCCATTAAGCACCTCATCCTGTTCCTCACGTTACTGCTTGCATACTCGCTGCCACTCGAGCTTGCAACACGATTCGATGAAGAGGTTTTTGTTCTCTTTTTGGGCTTACGAGCTTCATGAACTCCTTGAGCTCAGCCTTATTATCGCCTCAGCAAGGTCCCCCCTGCACTCCATCAGCGCGGCTTTGGCCTCCTCGGGGCTCGCTCCTGTCTGAGATACGACAAGCTCGATATCAGAGGGCGACACTCTGGGAAGCTCTGTGACATCTCCGGATATCTGATAGCTTCTGCTGCCCTGTGCCTCCATTACGGCCACAGATGCATTCTTTATCACTATCTCCCTGTCTGTGGTTCGTATAACGACTTCCTCCACGCCCTCGATCTCATCGATGTTTATGCCCATGCTCTTCAGCATGCCCTTCATCTTCTTCGGGTTCATTCCCCGTCCGCCAAGTCCTGGGAACACAAGACCACCGCAGGCCAGATGGATATGGTTGGATTTATCCTTATCCGAGAGATGACCGATCCGGAGTTGTACTCATTGGAAGGAGATCTGCGGATAACCTCTGGCAGAGCCTGGTTTTGAGAACGAACACAGCTGTACAGCAAGTGCCCATCAAGACGATACGCATTGGCCAGGCAGCAGCACCAAAATTCGAACGTCCCGACCGGGATTCGAACCCGGGTTGAAGGCTGTCTGCGAGGATCTCCGCAGGCCTCCGGGATATCCGCTACCCCATCGGGACAACGAGTGACTCATGAAAACCTTCCTGGTTATAAGCCTGTTGATCTGGAGGCGTACGACTGGGCTGTCCGGATCGCTCTGAGGAAGTCTATCTTCCTGAACTCGGGCCAGTACGGCGCGCAGAAGTAAGCGGCACACTCGCTTCCGTTGGCCTGCCAGGGAAGGAAGTTGGAGGTCCTGAGCTCACCGCCAGTTCTTATTATGAGATCGACCTTCGGCACGGGTGTTTCTGTGGGGGGATAGAGGTACCTGCTCACAAGATCCTCATCGAGATCGTCGATCCTGATCATTCCCGCGCGCAGATCCCTCGCCATGGCCCTGGCAGCGTCGATCAGCTCGTACTGCCCTCCATATGCGAGCGCCACATTGAGGTACATATGGCTGTAGCCCTCGGTCGCGGCCTCAACCTCCCGTATGGCTTTCTGCAGGTACCCCGGAAGCATATCGATCCTGCCGATGGCTCTGACGCGAACCCTGTTTTTGTGGATCTTCTCAGAGCTGCACAGCTCTATGAGCTTCTCCGCGATCAGGGTGAAGATGTACCTCTTCTCGGGCTCGCTCCTGCTGAAGTTCTCTGTCGAAAATGCATATACGGTCAGGTGTTTTATTCCGAGCTCCAGGCACCAGTCTGATATCTTCTCCGTCGTCTTCGCGCCGAGCCTGTGGCCGCTCGATGCGGGCATGTTGTGCCTGTTTGCATATCTCCTGTTCCCATCCTGTATGACCGCGATGTGCTCCACCCTCGGACCTCTGGCGAGCTGGCGCTTCAGCATCCTCTCGTATACCGCATATGCTGATGAGAGCAGCAGATCTCCGCACCTCAAAAAAATCCCTTAAGCAGGCTAACCTGGAGCATGTATTTAACTGTTTCACACCGAGTTCGTATCAAAGGTGCATCAGCGCACAATCATTTCAGACTCGTGGAGCGTCCGGCTCATGGCGATAGATTACATAAACTCGGTGAGTCAAGCCCAGGCCAGGGTCCAGGAGTGGCTCCACATGAACAGATTCATCTCAATGAATAGCCAAAATAAAAAAAGATACTGAGCTGCGTTACTCAGTCATTGGATAGGTAAATGTTGAGACCTCGTTGCCCTCTGGATCTATGAGGGAGACCGTGCCGCTCTCCGCGAACTCGATCGTTGTGTTCAGGTATATCTCGGTCTCGGTGTTCTCGCCAGCACCCAGGAAGAGCTTTACAGAGCTGGCTGGCTGGACCTCGATCGCACCCAGTGTTACCGGCTCGTTCTCATCTATCTTGAGCGTGTAGTTCTCAAGGCTCTGGACTGCATCGCCATCGTTGGCGATCTCCACGTAGCCCTCCTCGATGTTGACATCTGCGATGTACAGCGCCGCAACCTCTGCGGTGACATTCTCAGCGGTTACGTTCTCGGCTGTGACGTTCTCTGCGGTGACATTCTCGGCTGTGACGTTCTCAGCAATATCCTCCGCATATGCCGCTCCCAGGAAGACAAGCAGAGCAAGCATAAGCGTGTATGCTACGATCTTCATATAATACCTCCTTGCTTTTTGAACAGAGCGTATTCATCTTAATTGAGATTTAAATCTTTTCTAAGATTGTTATAGATTTAATATTATTATCTTATCATATGATCGTTTATAAAAATATCAGAAAATATCTGAAAACAAATTCACTACCTGCAGAGCTGATCTGCCATGAAGCTGGTTTCCTAAATCTGAGTTAGTTCGCGATCAGAGATCTGCCATGCGCGGGTTTCAGCGAAGTGGCTAAAGCTTTGACGCTCTCGCTCTTATGTTTTAGCAACTTGGAGGTCATGCAGGCTGGTTATTCGAAACGCATCTCAATGAATAGCCAAAATAAAAAAGATACTGAGCTGCGTTACTTAGTCTTTGGATTAGTCGTTGGATAGGTAAATGTTGAGACCTCGTTGCCCTTTGGATCTATGAGGGAGACCGTGCCGCGCTCCGCGAACTTGATCGTTGTGTTCAGGTATATCTCGGTCTTGGTGTTCTTGCCAGCGCCCAGGAAGAGCTTTACAGAGCTGGCTGGCTGGACCTCGATCGCACTCAGTGTTACCGGCTTGTTCTCATCTATCTTGAGCGTGTAGTTCTCAAGGCTCTTGACTGCATCGCCATCGTTGGCGATCTCCACGTAGCCCTCCTCGATGTTGACGTCTGAGATGTACAGCGCCGCTGGGACCTTCTCAGCGGTTACGTTCTCGGCTGTTACGTTCTCTGCGGTTACGTTCTTAGCAATATCCTCCGCATATGCCGCTCCCAGGAAGACAAGCAGAGCAAGCATAAGCGTGTATGCTACGATCTTCATATAATACCTCCTTGCTTTTTGAACAGAGCGTATTCATCTTAATTGAGATTTAAATCTTTTCTAAGATTGTTATAGATTTAATATTATTATCTTATCATATGATCGTTTATAAAAATATCAGAAAATATCTGAAAACAAATTCACTACCTGCAGAGCTGATCTGCCATGAAGCTGGTTTCCTAAATCTGAGTTGGTTCGCGATCAGAGATCTGCCATGCGCGGGTTTCAGCGAAGTGGCTAAAGCTTTGACGCTCTCGCTCTTATGTTTTAGCAACTTGGAGGTCATGCAGGCTGGTTGGACCTGTCCGAATAAGATAAAAGCAAGAGCTGAGTATAATGTTACTTCAATGAAATTTAAAGAGGTGATGCCGGATGACATCTGCATCTTTGATTTCTATGTTATCCAGCATACCCCTCTTCAGC
>NZ_JANIHG010000001.1 GCF_024518575.1 Methanothrix sp.
CCAGGCGAGTACACGGTGACCGAGAGTGTGCCTGAAGGATGGGTTCTGAGCAGCATAACCATTGAGGGCGATACAGATGGCGGATCCTCTACCTCTGGCTCCACTGCTACAATCGATCTTGACGCTGGCGAGACGATAAAAGTCACTTTCACCAACACACTCCAGACAGGCGGCCAGGGCAAGCTCGACGTCAGCGGCTACAAGTTCAACGATGAGAACGCGAACGGTGTCTGGGATTCAGGAGAGCCCGGAATAGAGGGCTGGACGATATATCTCTCGGACGGGACCAAAACGATCTCGACCACGACCGGTAGCGATGGCAAGTACACCTTCACCAACCTGCCCGCGGGGACTTACACGATCACCGAGGAGACGAGGAGTGGATGGACGAGAACATTACCTAAAGATGGCTACACGATAACGTTTGACGGAGAGGAGGACGAGAGTGTAACGGACCAGAACTTCGGGAACACCCGGACAGTACAGCCACAGGCAAAGCTCTCGATAGAGGCCACTCCCCAGGATCCGTGCAGTGATACGCCTGTGGTTGTCACTGTGAGCTGTGAGAACCTGCAGGGAGATCTCTGCAGCAGCATCGCCGGCATGACCCTGTATTACGATTCCTCCTCGGTTGAGATGACGAAGGGCACAGATGGTAAATGGACGGCGACGGTGCCAGGCCAGCCTGCAGGCACCACTCTGAGCGCTTACGCTGTGCCGAAGGACTCCCAGGGCAACTTCATAGAATCGATCGGAACCACTGCGACCGCCGAGATAACCTGGATAAACTGCGCCATCGATATTGAGAAGACAGCTGATAAACAGACCGTAGAGCCGGGAGAGACGGTGACTTACACCCTTACAGTGAGAAACACCGGCAAAGCGAAGATAAATGGTATCACAGTGGTCGACACGCTCCCGCCTGGCACTCTGTACAGCTCCGCGGATCCAGCACCCTCAGGTGTGAGCGGCAGTGTTATCACGTGGAGCCTGGGAGATCTTGAGCCGGGCGCATATGTGGTCATAACACTGAAAGCCAAAGTCGAGAGCGATGTCTGCACGCGCCAGAGCTTCACACCTTCGGATGAGCAGAACGGGAAACGCGGCCTTGCTCCATCTGACACCCAGGGGGAGCGGCTCACCATAATGGCAGCCTCTCCCGTCGACCAGGAGCTGATCGATTCGCTCTACAGAAACATGACAAGGCTTGAGGCAAAGCTCAGCTACGTCAGAAAGTACAGGGACACGTTCGATAAGGCGAACGCCTCTCTGATCGTGAGCAACGTCACACTGAACGGTTCTGTTTACACCCTCATGAACTACACCAACATCTCCACAGGAGACGTTCTCACAGAGGCTTACAATTTCTCTGGTGCTCTCGCATGGTCTCTCCTGGTGAGACCTCAGAAATACGACTCCCTGCGCACGGAGTACGTCAACGGCAGGGTGGCCTCCGAGAACTACGTCACAAGAGAGCCATGGGAGGGGCTGATCGTCGAGTATGATAAGCCGTATCCAGGGTACACAACCCTCACGGTCACATACTATCCGACAGGCGACACGCTGGTAGTCGTCAGGGATCTCTACGGGAATGTTATCAGCAGGGAGTACAAGAAGCTCCCAGGAGTGCCGCCCGTGCCCCTGAAGCTCGAGAACTGCGCCACAGTCACAGGCACCGTCGATGGAACAGAGGTGAGCGATACTGCATGCGTCGTTGTCGTTGTGCAGTGTCCGGTGCCCCCACAGGGCAAGCTCACCCTCGCTAAAAGGCCTTCCGTCGAGGTCGCATCAGTAGGTCAGACGATAACCTACACATACACGCTAACCAACGGCGGAGAGACGACGATCAGAGACATCTACATAGATGACGACCGGCTCGGCAGGATAAACACCGATCCCATAACCCTGGGGCCAGGAGATACCACTGAGGTCAGCAAGACCTATGTTGTGAAACCCACAGACACGTCCCCGATAAAGAATGTGGCCATAGCGAAAGGCGTGGATCCGAATGGTGAGGTGGTATCTGATCCAGCAGAGGCCGAGGTCACCATCGCTGCGGAGGTGCTCTTCAACAAGACAGCGGAGCCGAAGGTCGTTGAGCCAGGAGACACGATAACGTACACGATAAGATACCAGAACACTGCTGGAGTTACGCTCTACGACGTCTACATCGTGGATCAGTACCCGAATGAGGTCTACTTCATCAGCGCGAGTCCCGGCCCGACCAGCGGCAACAACGTCTGGCACATAGGAGATCTCGCGCCTGGCGATTACGGCGAGATCGTGATAGTGGTCGGCATTGCCCAGGAGCTGGGCAACATGAGCTTCAGGATGGACCAGAGCGTGAGCGGCTCAGGTTACGTCAATGTCTACAACAATATGTGCACCAATCCGCCAAAGATAGTGAACAGGGCTGAGATGGTATACAAGCTCACGGCGGAAGGAGAGAGCACGAGGGCCTATGCAGCAGCTGAGGTCCAGCTCGGCCCGCCGGCGACATGTGCCAAGATCAAGGAGCACGGCAGCGGCTCATACGAGACCGAGGATCTGGTGAGATTCGAGCGCGGCAACCGCACGATAACCTGGAACAAGAGCCTCTCTGCGACGCATTACCCCACATCGTTCTCCCTCCCGAGAAACAGAAACGTGAACTACTCAACGCTCTGGGTTGAGAAGCAGAAGGCGAAGAACTACGCGACAGAAGCATCGTTCAGCGAGGAGTACACCTACGCCAGGAACATAAAGCGCGATAGCTCACTCCAGATGGACGAGAACGGCTCAAGGCTCATGATCGATACAGAGTTCACGGGCATGGGCCATGTCGGAATACTCAAGGCGAGGGAGAGCAATGGGACGAATAACGCCTTGGCTAACGCGGTCTACGAGAGCAGGGAGGACTACGTCGGCAGCTTCAAGTTGTATCAGAAGATCGACGAGTACGGCGAGCACCTCCGCTCCGAGAGCGAGGCGAGCGGCACCGGCTTCACATCTGTAGATAAACGCCTCGGATCCACGCAGCGCTCGTACGAGTCTGGTGCAGGCAGCTACGAGAGCTCCCAGCTGATGGACACCCTGAGCAGCTACATGCACAAGGATATCAGTATCACGCATACTCCAGCGAACTACACCTACTCGCAGGGCATGGCTGTGAACTACACCGGCAAGTGGTACGAGGGAATGTGGTCGAAGACGGAGAAGAGCCTGATAAGCGAGAGCTTCTCCTCGCTGGATTACATGAAGAAGGAGACTTACGCGAGGGGCCTGAACGAGATGGAGACCGAGGCGGAGTTCTCCGGCAAGGCCGATCTCAGGGTACTCTACCAGGATCTCAGCGGCAAGGAAGGCAGGACTGTTGATCTGGTGGATCAGTACATCGGAAGGTACAAGATAGACCGCAAGGTCGGGATAACAGGGGTCTCCAGGTACGGTTACCCGCATATATCGGTGAGAAAGGAGGGCACCGTGGATCTGGCGAACAGCACATACGCTGATTACAAGATAATCGTGGAGAACGACGGCAACGTCAATCTAGGACCTGTGTACATCCTCGACCTCTTCCCGCCAGGCACCGAGTACGTGGGATCTTCGGCGAGGCCTGGTGAGCTGACATCAGAGTACGCGAACTGGACGCTCCTCAACCTTGGGATAGGTGAGAGCGCGACGATCTCGCTCACACTCAACATCACGGAGGAGGTCTCGAACCTGGTCAACAGGGTGATCGTCTCAGGAAAGCATGGTGATGAGTGGATCTCTGCGAGAAACTTCTCCTCGATGAAGATCGACTGGCTCGAGTGCTGTCCATCTGAGATCATAGCGACGAAGACCGCAACGGTATACAACGACACGGTCAGCTACAGGATCTCGCTGAGCAACAGAGCGAACTACACGATGGTCGCGTTCGTGATAGATTACGTGCCATCTGATATGCAGCTGATCAACTACTCCCTCACGCCCTCTCAGGTGAGAGAGAACAGGATCGAGTGGGCGATACTCGATCTCAGGCCCGGAAAGAGGATCGATATCGATTACAACATGAGAGCGCTGAGGAGCGGCACGTTCACGAACAGGGCCAGGATAGAGGCCTACCCGATCGACGGGCCAGGATCTGTGGAGGCGGATCTCGCAGCCAGAGCATACGTCGGGGTCGAGATAAAAGAGCCTGAGAGGGAGGGCTGGACCGTGCCGAAGTGCATGGGTCTCAGCTGCACCGAGTCGTACAGGGACGACTGGATGTCCTGCAGCACATGCGCCCCTGAGTAGCCATGAGACGGCGGGAGAATATCCCGCCATCACATCTCTTCCGGATCTCAGAGCACTCTGTTACGCCTGACTGCTCTGCACTCCGCCACCTTTCGCGAGCAGTTTCTCTCTGTGGATGTACATCGCAGCTCTGTTCGCGTACTGTCTGTTCGTCGAGATCACCCTCTCCCTGAGCTCCGGCGTCACCTTCTTGATCTCCCTCGCAGGCACGCCTGCCCAGAGCGTCTCCGGCGGCACCTCAGTGCCCTCAAGCACTAGAGCGCCCGCAGCGACTATCGCGCCCCTCCCCACAACAGATCTGCTAAGAACCGTGGCGCCTATGCCCACCATCGCCTCCTCCTCGATCCGGGCTGCGTGGACCGTGGCCCTGTGCCCGAGCGTGACCCGATCCCCTATTATGCATGGGGTGTCTGGCTCGACGTGCAGCACCGAGCAGTCCTGGATGTTGCTCTCCTCCCCGACCTCGATGAACGACTCATCTCCTCTCAGAACGCATCCATACCAGACCGAGCTACCCCGCTTCAAAATAACGCGCCCTATGAGCACAGCGCCCGGGCTCACCCAGGCTTCAGGATCAACGATCGGCTGACACCAGAGCGCCTCCCAGTCCGATCTCTCAGAAGGATACGGCAGATCCGGAGGCTCTGGCACCGAAGCAGCTGGCCATCTGATTTTCTCGCTCATGATAAAAGATTATGATGGCTCCAAGATATCGTTTGCGTCGCTATGATCCGTGTGCTCCACATGTGAGCTCATGCCGGATGGCACATTGAGCTCTTCCGGTTCTCATCTATTCTCTTAAGCAGGTAGCCGGTTGCAGCGCCTCCGGCGATGGTGAGGAACCAGAGCTGTATCAGCCTGGAGAGTATCGTTGCGGCGACAGCGTAGCTCGTGGGGACTCCGATCGCGCTGAAGAGCGTTATCATCACTATGTCGACGAGCCCGATGCCGCCGGGGAGCACCAGAGGTAGCATCTGGATGAAGATCATCACAGCGTAGACCGCGAATATGGCCCACATCGGGACCTCGATTCCCATGGATCTGAACGTCACGAACGCTACGAGGTTCATGCAGAGCCAGGCTGCTAGCGACCAGATGGTGCTAACCAGGATCGTTCTCCGGTGCTCGGTGAACCCGCTCATAGCTGAATGGAATCTGCGGACTATGCCGATGCAGAGGTTCCTGTTGACGTTCCGATGGAATACCTTCTCGACAAACTCTATCAGTCCAGAGACGATCCCCTCAAGCCAGCCGCTTGAGAAGCATATTCCCACGAATATCGCATTGATCCCGAGGAGAACGACGGCTATGCCTGAGCAGGTCGCGATCGCCCAGCCGGGAGCGTTCGTCTCCATCACCAGATAGCCCATTCCCACAGCAACCCCGAGGAAGAATGGTATCGAGGTGATTATCCGGCTGGCGGCTACCGTAGCTGAGGCTCGGTCTATGCCGGGAGAAGCGATCTTCTCCAGGAAGTATATCCTCGCGGTCTCGCCCGAGAAGCTGCCCGACGGTATGAGATTGTTCAGGAATATGCAGGAGAGGTAGATCAGGAATGCATCTGCTATCGATATACTGCAGTCGAACTTCTGGGCCACACGTCTCCAGGCGAGCCCGTCGAAGAGCACGCCGAGAAGAGCCAGAACAAAGCCCAGCGAGAAAATGCGGATATCCACGGATCTCATGCTCTCCGCTATCTCTGAGAAGCCTACGTGATACAGATACATGAGATAAAGCGATGTGCCTACCGCCACCAGTGTGATCGACTTTCTCGCGTTCGGCGTGGGAAGCTCTATCCTCTCTCGATGCACACCACAAAGGGTGATCTGAAGATAAAAATAGCTTATCGTCAGGGGCTCCGGCGGGTGGCCAGGTTGACGTGCGACACTGCGCCTGCATGGCACATCCAGCCCGCGTGAATCCTATGGAGACCACCGGGGCTGCACGACGATTGATCTGCAGATCTCTCTGGGCCAGTTATCCCTCGGTGGAGAGCATGGGCGTGTTTGTCCTCAGCGCCCTCTCTGCATCCTCCAGGGGCTCTCTCATGCCTCCAGTCTGCCTGTAGATTCTAACAAGAACCTCTGCGAGGCTACCGTTATCGATGCGCTCTCTGATCAGCGGTAGATATGCCCTCTCGTCGGGAGACGCACACCTCTCCGCGACTCTGTAAAGCCTCTGGAGCTCAGGCATCATCCCAGATGTGCCGGTCCTGATGGCGAGGTACATAAGCTCCCTCAGACCCTCCTCATCCTCCTCCAGCGGGACATCGCTCCGCAGAAGTGCGCCTGTGAAAGCTGCTATGCCCATATCAGATCTTATGCATTCCTGCTCGTCTATCGCTTTGATCTCGAGACATCTTCTCTTAAACCGGACTATTATACCCCTGGAGTTCACCCACTCCCTGCAGAGAAGATCCGCGTTCCTTTGCTGGAGTTTCCTGTAAATCCCTCTGTTTATCATCACGTAATCCCTGACGCTCCTGATCCTCTCCGGGATCACATCGTTGCATATCTCCGGGATCTCACGCTGGTTCTCCATGTAGAAGAGAAGCCTGTTGTCCATGTATCCGGTGTATCTGCCCTCAACGAACGGGGAGGCGGCAGAGACCGCTATCAGATAGGGCAGGAGGGCTCTGAGCCTGTTGAACATCTCGACCAGCATATCGCTTCCGCTGTATGAGAAATTGATCTGCAGAGCCTGGATGTTGAGCCAGCCGTGCTGTTTTATGTTGAACAGCCTGTCGTAGAGGTGGTAATACTCAGCCTCGTCATGATCCCAGAAGCTAGTCTGGTTCAGCGTTAGAAGAGGATGCATCCCCAGCCCGAGGAATCTGTAATCTCCGAAGGAGCTGTAAAGCCTCCTTACGCCTTCATAAAGCAGACTCTCAAGCGCAGCTATGCTCTCACTCGGCGGCGGGACCAGCTCCAGGACGTGCTTCTGAAGCTCCTTGGAGAGGCGGACGTCTCCGAAATCTACCTCGTGCTCGATTCTGCCGTTCAGTTTTTTTATCAGCAGATCTGAGATCGGGAGGGGATTGAAGCTCTGATCGTTTATGGAGTACTCATGCTCTGTGCCTATCATCCAGGTCGATCTCCATGACCTTGAAGGTCTCCGGCTCCTCTATTTTGAGCACGGCTGCAAGCTCATCCCTGCTCATATCCCTTATCAGATCGAGTATCTTCTCAACCGCCAGCTTCATCTGTTTCTCGTATGCCTCACTGTCCCTGAGAAGATAGCCGGCGAGGGGGCATATGCTCTCCCTCTTCAGGTAGATCTCCAGCCGCCCGTCCACAACATCAAACGTGAAGGGGCCTGCTGAGCACGTCTCGGGCTTGAGATGATGCAGCCTGCATCTACCATTCTCGAACAGCACGCAGGATCCGTCATCCCTCGCCCTTATCCTCCTGTAGCCCACGTCCTCTATATCATCCGGGCTCAGACCCGCGGAGATGAGGATCTCAGCCCGTCTCTTCGTCAGAGGCGGTCTCGCATCGATGCAGCAGATGCCGCCGCATGAGCTGCAGATATCGCTGAACAGATCTGGATCCACTTCGACCCCCTCATCTCTCGAAGTCGATCCTGTATGCCAGAGGCTCTTCAGATCCGAGCACGTTCTGGGTGGATGGATCGAACCTCGCCTCTCCCATGTAGCTGTCCATCCTGGATGGCATGTAGCTGAGCGTCTCTGCGTACTGGTCTCCGTTAATGAGATACGAGATTATCCTTCTGTAGACGTCAGGGTAGCAGACATCCTCGCCGCCATCTAGCGATGGGTTGTCATTGACCTCTATGACATACAGACGACCTTTGCTCTCCTTGATATCCACCCCGTAAAGACCCTTGCCTATCGCTTTGCCAGCCTCGATCCCGAGGTCTATTATCTCGGCCGGGACATCTTCAGGAGGCACGCTCTCCACGCCGCAGTAGACGAGATGTCCGTTCACAGATGCTTGTATCTTGAATGTCTGGGATGGGATGACGTACCTGCATGCGTAGAGGAACTCACCGTTGAGCACCCCGATCCTCCAGTCGAAGCTGCTCGGCACATACTCCTGCACCACTATCCAGTCTGAGAGCCTGAGGAAACGCTTCGATATCTTCATGAACTCCTGGACGTTCGATGCCTTCTCGACCCTTGCTGAGAACGATGTCGATGGCTCTTTCAGCACCAGCGGCGTGCCTAGCCTCTCGAAGAGCGCCCTGGCGTACTCCGGAGCTATCTCTCTCTTGCTCGGGAAGACCGTCCTTGGTATGGGCAGGTTCTTCTTCACGAGGTGCAGGTACATGTTGATCTTATCTGAGCATATCTGGATCGAGGCAGGATCGTCTATGACAGGGATCCCGTAGAGGCTCGCGATCCTCGATGCGACATACGTCGCGTTCATCGGATCCGTATTGGCTCTGATGAACAGAGCGTCGAGCTTAGGAATCCTGTTTATGTCCACCGGGAATATGAACTCCGCAGTATGGCCCATGCTCTCGGCAGCATCCCTGCACTTTATGAGTGCTGTGAGCTGCTCTGAGCTGCTCAGGGTCTGCCTGTTGACGAATATCCCCAACCTGCTCAACTGCTCACCCTCTTCTCAAGGATGCTCTTCATAAGTTCCCTCTCTTTCTCTGACAGCTGAGAGTACATCACAGGTGCAAGTGATGACAAACGGTATCCTCCAAGATCTCTGACGAGCACGAGGCTCACCAGTGGTATGTTGAAGACAGCGTAGATCTTCTCCGCCAGCGTCTCTACCTCCTCAGAGCAGTCGACCGTTCTTCCGAAGATGGAGTTGTACACAGCGACCTCTGCCTCATCGCTTATCTTCTGGTAGCAGAATGGGTACTTGCCGTAGTTTGTCACGTGCTTTATCGCCTTCTTCGCGCTTGTGAAGTCCTTCACAACGAAATGTTCGGAGGGCGTGGAGAAGTAGTTCAGGCCGTAGACTATCGCTGGAAGTGTTATGTATGCGTAGGAGACGACCCACTCGCATACGGGTATCCCTGCCATCCTCGCCTTCTCCAGGCATATCGGAACAATGTACGCGTCGAGAACAGCACTGCTGCTGGGAACTGTCCTGATTCCCTCGAACTCGTTCTGCACTATCGTGTAGTATGGCTCTGTTTTGTAGAAGTAGTTCTCGTTGATGATGTATACGGTCCCATTTTTATTCAACGTATACATAATATTTTTCTTCGGAATAGTGTGACGTTTGTTCATACGAGCGGCCACCAGCTCTGGAAAACAGTCTGGGTGCACTCAGGTGGCCTTATCACCACTCCACTACGGTGTTTTTTATAGTATCTGCGCTCCATAAGGAGATCCTCGGCACCACAGGTGCCGAACGGATTTACTGTAGATGTCTTGGAGTATTTAGAGCTTACCCTGATCCGCTCTCAGAACCCTCCTCACGCCGAGCAGCTCTATCATACTTCTGATATCTGTTGTCGGAAGGCTGCATGTGTATCCCCTGCAGACATATGCCGTGGCCTTTCCATCAAGAGGTTGGAGGCCAGAGGCCCATTCTGGAGATCGATCCCCGGCGACAACAACCTTTCTTGGCACGTAGACGGCCCAGAGGGCGCGCAGCATGGCTTTTGTCCCATCCGCATCGCCCACGATTGCGATCTCATACGACGGGCCGAGCGCGAGGTCGAGAGCGATCAGGAGCCCGACCTGCGCGGGCAGGGAGTCCATGCTGATGTTCCTGAAGCTTTTAGAGGCGATCTCCTCCAGATCCGGCCTGCCGAGTATCTTCCCGAGCATGAGAAGGTCGATGGTGGCCATGGCATTGCCTGAGGGGATCGCGCCATCGCGAACTTCCTTCCGCCGCAGGATGTGATCACCCTGCTCTTCCATCGTGTAATAGAACCCTCCATCCGGATCGAGGAAGTGGGAGATCATCTCCTCGCCCAGAATCTCGGCTCTCTCAAGATACCTTCCGTCGAACCCGGCCTGGTAAAGCTCCATCAGTCCGAATATGAGGAAGGCGTAATCATCCAGTATCGATACCCTGCTGCCCTTATGGGAGTGCAAGAGCATGCCGTCTCTGTGCATGCTCGAAAGCACAAAATCCGCTGCCCTGGATGCGATGCGCATCCATCTCTCCTCCCCCAGAACCTGAGCTCCTCTGGAGAATGCCGCGATCATCAGTCCGTTCCAGTCCGCGAGCACCTTCTCATCCCTGAACGGTCTTGCTCTCAGCGATCTGGCCTCCAGAAGTCTTCTTCTTATCGGCTCGACTGAGCGCTTGAACTCGCCCAATTCGCCCTCCAGCGAGATCCTGAGCACGCTCCTCCCGTTGCTCCCGCCCGCGGGCTCAAGTATGTACGCGTCGAGCGCCTTCTTCAGATCGTCGCCAAGTGCATCCCGAAGCTGATCCATCGTCCAGAGATAGTATCCGCCTTCGATTCCATCGCTCTCCGCGTCAAGCGCTGAGCAGAACGCGCCCTCCGGAGATATCAGCTCCTCAGCTACAAATCCGAGTATCTCATCTGCCACAATCGCGTAATCCCTATTTCCCGTGGCCTGGAGCGCCTCCAGGTATGCCAACGACATCAGCGCCTGGTCATAGAGCATCTTCTCGAAGTGCGGCACGCCCCAGCTCGAATCCGTTGAGTACCTGTGGAAACCATATCCGAGCTGGTCGTATATGCCGCCACATCGCATCTCCCTGAGCGTCAGCTCCACCATCTCCAGCGCTTTAACCTCCCCTGTTCTGTGCCAGTACCTGAGCAGGAACAGCAGATTCTGTGCGAGTGGGAACTTCGGGGCTCTCCCAAACCCTCCGCTGGCCCAGTCGAAGATCCCTGAAAGCTCGAGGTACGCCCTGCTGAGAGTGCTCTCATCTGCGTTCGACTCCTGAGGATGCGCATCAGCCTTCCGCATGGCGTTCAGCACTTTCGATCCGAGGGCTGTGAGTTCGGATCTCCGGTTCTTCCAGAGATCTTCCACCAGCGGTATGAGCTCCCTCAGCCCCATCATCCCGAGCCGCCCCTCTTTCGGGATGTATGTGGCTGCGAAGAAAGGGACGCCATCAGGAGACATTATGATCGTCAGAGGCCATCCGCCCCTGCCGGTCATGATCTGGCAGGCCTCCATGTAGATCGCGTCGATGTCCGGCCTCTCCTCCCTGTCCACCTTCACGCACACAAAAGCCCTGTTCAGCATCTCAGCGATCTCTTTGTCCTCAAAGGACTCCCTCGCCATCACGTGGCACCAGTGGCAGGTGGAGTATCCTATCGATAGAAATATCGGCCTGTCCTCCGCCCTCGCACGCTCGAACGCCTCAGGCGACCAGGGGTACCAGTCGACTGGGTTGTATGCATGCTGCCGGAGATACGGGCTCGACTCTCCAGCGAGACGGTTGGGTTTGCGGTCCATATGAGGTTTAAGGTGGCCTCCAGGTAAATTGTTTTCTCTGTTGTATCCGTCCGATCAATCGTGCTCGCCATTGCCATGCTCTGAGGCTCTTTTTCAGAAGATCTTCACCAGCGCTGGGGCTGAGGATAATCTACGCCGTCAAAACGCATCCGCCAAAAGTTTCCGATAGTCATGTTTTTGTATCATTGTGCAATTAGACATAAAAACATGGAAGGTGATATAATATGCCCTGCCTGCGACTCCGCCACCGAGCACACTGTTTTGCATGCGGGCAGGGATATCGTGGTGAGGTGCGAGGTGTGTGGCACTGTGCACTCGGTGAGATCTCCTCATTTTAGGATGACACCTCTGAAGGTTATCGTGAGCTCCGGGCCGAACTCGAGGGTGTACCGTGTGAGTGTTCCTTATAATGATATGCTCTCTGTTGGCTCTGAGATAGTGGTCGATGATGGGCGGAGCGATGTTGTCGTTGCTGAGATAACTGCGATCGAGACGGAGAGGAGGGTGAGCCACGCCCTTGCAAAAGATGTGAAATGTGTATGGGCGAGAGCCGTGGATGATGTTGTGGTCAAGATCGCTGTGTACAGAGCGGGCAGGACGAGGTCCTTCAGGATCATGACGAAGGGCGACGAGGTTTTCTCAGTCGGCGATGTGAGAGACGTCGAGGGCATCAGGTACAAAATAGTGAAGATCAAGGTGCGTGACGGGGGATTTCCGGAGAGTTCCGAGGCCAGAGATATCGTGCGGGTATGGGGGCGGCAGCTTTGAGGAAGGATAGGCTCATCGAGAGCCTCAGGAACTACGTGAGCGAGAGGGTTGTGGAGGCGGTGTCGAGGGTGCCCAGGGAGCTCTTCGTTCCTGAGGAGCTCAGAGCCATGGCGTATGAGGACCGCCCTCTCCCCATAGGCTACGGCCAGACTATATCCGCGCCGCACATGGTGGCGATAATGTGTGATCTGCTGGATCTGCATGAGGGCATGAAGGTCCTCGAGGTCGGAGGCGGCTGCGGGTACCATGCGGCTGTGATGGCGGAGCTGGTCGGACCCTCGGGCCAGGTCTACTCGGTGGAGCGCATACCAGAGCTGGTCGAGATGGCGCGACGGAATCTGGAGAGTGCGGGTTACAGAAACGTGAGCATGATCCTCGGAGATGGAACTCTGGGATACAAGGAGCAGGCGCCATACGACAGGATAAGCGTCGCAGCATCAGCGCCTGATATACCTGAGCCGCTGAAGGAGCAGCTCAGGCCAGGCGGGAGAATGGTCATCCCCGTCGGCTCATACTCGCAGGACCTTCTGGTCGTGACAAAGAATCATGAGATCAGGGTAGAGCGGGCCATGGGCGTCATATTCGTACCTCTCATAGGGGAGTACGGCTTCAAGGACGCTTTCTGGTAGGATGCACATCCCGTTCTGAGCTCTGAAGAGCATCTTTTCCTGGGCTTCTCATCACATGCTGACCTCCCAGAGTCTAAAAATGGCAGTATGCAAGCCATATCTCTCATGGCCTTCCCCGATCCCAGAGGGCCGAAGCTGGTGCGGTCGACGGCTGATGCAGTCTTGAGGTGATCCTGATTTATCAGGTTCAGAACACCATTCATACTACCCGGAGTATCCTTGGATCGCAGCCGGAATCGTATTCGTCTCTGCTGATGTAGAGGGAGGCGAATACGAGACAGGGACCGGCTGCCCTGTCGGAATACCCACGATCGTCGGTGCTGCGGATACCGTCCCGAGCCAGACCTTGGCTGATACCTGGCTGAATGTGTACCCGGGAGCAACTGCGGTTATCACATAGTACCCTGATGGCAGATCCATACCGTAGTAGCCGAGCATATCAGTGTTTATGGCGAAGCTCCCGCCCTCACCACCTGAGATTATGACCCTCGCCCAGGGGATGCCGGCCCCGTTCTGGTCGACCACACGCCCGACCAGGCTGTAGGTTGTCGGGTACCTCCCAGGGTCGACGAGCACCGAGACGTTGTTTGTGAGAAGCCCGCCCACCCTCATGACGTAGAGATGGGATACGAGAAGATCGGCATGAGCTCCTGTCATCCTGTACCATCCCGGCATCATGAGACCGGTTGAGTAAACCATCCTGCCGTTATCGTAAAGCAGGAGGTTGCCTGGAACTGATGTGTAAACCCACAGTATGATCGGGTCTCCGAGAATCACAGAAGCTCGGGTTGTGAGAATGCTGCCCTGCTGTACGTACAGTATGTTCGGCAGCCTCAGCTCGTCCTTTATGGTCAGCCCCTCTGCAAGGGGATCCATCCTCTCGATAACCATCTGCTTTGAATCAAAGGGAGCATACGGGTCCCATTCAGGTCGCTCCACAGCAAATGGGTTCAGGTAATCGGGCTCAACAGTCGTGACGGCCTGCTGCTGCGTGCTCCATGGCGTCAGCCAGTCTGGCTGCCTCGTTCCGGCAGCCCCGAAAGCATGGCAGGAGCCCGCGATGAGATTGAGCAGAACCGCAAACATAAAGATGTGCTTTGCATGATCCATACTGAGTCCCCCGCAGAGTATGGAATGCTGGGAGATAAATATTGCGTGATGCCATGGATCGTTAAAGAGAGCATGCAGCACTGCATTCAGCGAACTGCCACAGATGCCTGGTGGCATATTGGCACAGGGATCACCCTGCAGATCTGCTTTCGCTCAGCAATCGAAATCATGGGGGCCGCATGTTATGGGCGGCTCTGATCTGCAGTCGAATTCATGGCATTTGGATGTGCCTCTCCCGGGCCAGACGTAGATGTATATGTAGTTAGACCAGTCGGTTGTGCAGTAGGCCAGTATGTGCCATCCGATCTCCTCGCCATAGAACCATGTCGGGAACCAGCCGGCACTCTTGTAGCCGAAGCACTTCACACTTGGCGAGCAGTAGTATCCCCTGGGGAAGCTGCCACATGGTGCCCATTCATACGACCAGTATTTTCCGGGACGCCTGATGTGCGACCACAGCGGGAGCCACTCGCCCTGGACAACACCTGCCGCTGTGACTAGCTTGTTCGGCCATATCTGTATGTAATATGCGTTGCAACCGCACCTCTCCTCCGGGCATCTGCAGGATGCCACTCTGGGGAAGACGGGATTGAGGTCCGCATAACATCCATCTCCTGAGCATCCTGGATAGATCTTGCTCGAGTCCGGGAGGATCAGCTGCTCTGTGTTCACATCAGGAGGCGTCGGTGCGCCCTGAATGCTGGATTCAGAGCCCTGGTGGAATGACTGGATTACATTTGAGTTCTGGACGTTGGAGACCGACTGTACTATGTTTGTGTTCGACTGTATCACAGAGGACGGCCAGACGTAGATGTAGACGTAGTTCGACCAGCCGTTGCAGTAGTAGCTGAGGATGTGCCAGCCGGGAGAGTCTCCGTAGAACCAGCCGCGCTTGAACCCGGGCCACGACCAGCCCCACCAGCGGACCTTTGGTTTTGAGCTTGACGGGTACCATTCATACGTGTACAGGTTCCCCGCGGAGGCTATCTGCGCCCAGAGTGGCAGGTATCCGCCAAGCTGGCAGCCGCCCACGGTTTTGAGCCCAGAGGACGTCTGCACGTAAAGCCTGTTTCTGGATGTCAATGAGCCTGGCCAGCGCCAGACACCACTCGGGTCGAATGAAAGACCTGCAGGAGGTGTGGCTGAGCTGAAGTCGAGGCTGCCGTCAGGCTGGAAGCTCTCTGCGCTCGGCTCCTGCAGCTTCAGATCTGTCGGGGTCATCTGCTCTGCGTAGGGCCCCTGCACCTCAGGGGCAGCTGAAAATCCGCCCAGGATGTTCTCAAGGCTGCTCCACGGCTGCTGGTCTGGCAGCTGCGAGTTTGTTGATTGTGGTTGAGATCCAGGATACTGCGTGCTCTGCGGGTATCCCTGCCCGCCCATCGCTGGTGGGCTGTCGAGAGGCGTAAAATCTGAATAGCCCTGAACACCACCATCGCCTATCGCACCGAATGCGGCATTGATGAAGGCAAACACGATAAGGATAAAGGCATAGAGCTTCAACATGACCCCGACCTTACATGCTACTCCGAAAAAGTATGAGCACTTCATCTATATATATTTTGGGAGGGATCAGCTCTGTTTTCCTGAATCTCTGACGCATCCGCTCACCTCTTCCACGAATAGAAACCAAAAGAGTGCAGAAGCTGAAAGAGCACTGCTCAGGAGAAGATCCGGCAGCATTGATGGTTTTATAAAAGCGCCGAGGGTGAGATTCGAACTCACGAGACTCTTTCGAGTCACCAGCTCTCCAGGAGGTTCACTCCAGGCTGGCGCCCTACCACTAGACGACCTCGGCACATCCTTACTGCTTCCAGCGTCTTGGGTAAACACCGGGATCCATTATCACCCTTTCGGTCGATGCGATTATGCCGGTCTTTGCGTGCATCATCTCATCGCTCGAGAGCTTTGCCCTGCCGATCGCAACAGCCTCTCCCTTGAGGGTGCAGATAACAACGAAATCGCCCCTGTTTATATCTGTTTCCAGGCTCAACAGACCCGGAGCTGCCAGGGGTGCTCCGTGGCAGATCGCATCAACAGCATTATCAGATATGACAAGCCAGGGGAGGTGGCGCAGGGCCCTCTCGACCGGCATGATCACCCTCCTGAGCGCGCTCTCATCCCCGCTCTCGCGCCAGGTCTCGTATGCATCCTTGAGCTTGTGCAGCGTGACGAGCGTCTCATCCTCCGCGAACGGCCCTGCCTTTGTCCTTCGCAGCTCCTCCATGTTCGCGCCGCATCCGAGAGCGAGCCCCATGTCGTAGCATAGCTTTCTGATGTACGTCCCGGCCTCGCACCCGACCCTCATCAGCACCCTCTGGCCCTCTATCTCCAGGACCTCGATGTAGTATATCTTCCTGGTTCGCAGATTTCTGGCGACGCTCGACTTCAGCGGAGGCCTCTGGTATATCTCACCCGCGAACTCCTCACACACCTGCAATATCCTCTTACGGGGGACCTGCTCATGTGTCCTCATCAGACAGACGTACTCCTTGCCGGCAGTGAGCAGAAACTCCACAACACGCGTCGCATCGCCGGTGAGCACCGGAAGTATCCCCGTCACCCTGGGATCCAGAGTGCCGCTGTGCCCCGCCTTCTCTATCCCCAATATCCTCTTGACCCAGGCGACGACCTCGTGGCTTGTCGGCCCAGATGGCTTGTCGAGATTTATCGCGCCGAGTCTGAGATGCTGCTGCAGCGGTCTCTTCTCAGGAAAACAGCCGTAGGATGGGTCTGTTGAACCCTCACGCCTCACCATCTTCTCCCTGACGCGCTCAGCAGGGAGCTGGGCTCTGGGGATATCTGATCGTGGCATCATGATCTCATCTAAGCGCCCTGACAGCTGCAAGTGCAATCGATAGAGTGCCCTTCTCGTCCCATCTGCCCGTGTCGATTATGAGATCGTATATGCTCAGATCGTTGACGTCTATGTTGTAGTACATCTTGTACCTTCTCGCCTCGCACTCCTCCCGCGCCCTGGCCTCCGAGAGGGCCTCATCAAGAGACTTGTTCTCCCTCTTTGCTATCCTGCTGGCCCTCACGCTCAGCGAGGTCTTGAGCATGATCTTCAGATCTGCATCGAGCATGTGCCCCGCAAGCCTGCCCTCGAAGATACCGCTGCCGTTCTTCGCCAGGCTCCGCTGCGCGTCATCGATCATGTAATCGATCTCAGGCCCCTGCTCTGCAAGCCTCCCGAGCTCTTTGAGAGACAGACCACGCTCTGCCGCAATCTTCCTGAATAGATCCCCTGAGTTGACCCACCTAAGGCCGAGCGCCTCTGAGAGGCCTCTTGCAAGCGTGCTTGTCCCGGATCCTGGTGGTCCGCTGATTGTTATGATCATTCCATACCGCCGATGTCGAGCGCCTTTCTTATTACCTGCGATATCGGGATCGAGCAGATGAAGTACCAGTAGAACCAGTAGAGCACAGGCCCCCAGACGATGTGGTTGATGTTCTGCTCCCCCCAGAACGGGAAGACCATGGTGATGCTGTGCTGATCTATGTACAGATATGCCCACATGAAGAGCGGCACAGAGACGATTCCGATGTAGGCCATCGGCTTGAGCTGCATCTTCATCATCTTCCCCTGGTCGCCCATCATCTCGAGCTGTTTGTTCTGGAGCTGCTGGACCCGGGCCTGATCCCCTGCGAGCTGGGCGGCCCTGAGCTCAGCCTGGAACTCCCGCATCCTCATCTGCTGCTCCCTCAGGAAATCCCAGTCCATCGTGTATTTCTGTATCAGGCTGGCATACAGGCCTGTTATTGCAGCGAGCACGAAGAGCACCATATGGAACGGCAGTATCTCTGGAAGCCATCCTATGACCAGCTCCATGGCCATGCCTATGGCAACCCTGAACTCATGGCTCACCATTATCCCGATGGTGAGCGCCGCGCCAACGCTCAGTGCAAGGGTATCTATGGACTCTAAGATCCTGGACCTCATGCGCTCTCTCCGAATATCCTCTGCATCATCGGGTACATCTCCTGGATCTGCTCGCTGGCGATCTGCTCATAGAGCCTGTACATTATCGAGACCGCGAGCAGCAAACCGGTACCTCCGGCGCCTCCGAGCGTTCCCAGGAGGCTCGCTATCACGGTGAGCAGCCCGATTATCGCTCCGCCTATGACCGTCACCTTTGGGATGTACCGCTCCATGAGACGCTCTATGCTGGCCGGGCTTCTCCTGTAGCCCGGTATCTGAAGGCCTGACGCGTGAATCTTTGCAGCTATGCTCTTAGCGCCCATTCCGGTCGTCTCGATCCAGAATATGGCGAATATTATGCCGCCTATGATCAGGAAGGCGGTATCGGTGAGCAGGTGCAGCCAGATCTGCCATCCGGCTATCGGGTTTATCCCGAGCTCCACCAGGCCAGGCGTGGACTGGGATACCATGCTCGGGATCCAGTCGCTCGGCCCGTGGATGGGAGAGAGGTAGTACATCAGCCCTGATACAGGCTGTGGCGATGTCGCGCTTATGGGAGCCCCTGTGGCAGCATCGAACTTCGCCGACGAGAGGAACGTACCGAGCCAGCTCTGGTACCCGGTGTAGACGATCCTGACGCCCTCTGCAGTCGTTTCAGCTGTTATCACCGTGCCGAGCTTTGCGGTGAGCAGCGCACCGACCATCTCGATGTTGGCCTGCAGAGCCCTCACAAGGATCATCGGCAGAACACTGGCATATACCAGTTTCACGGGGAAGCGACCCCTGGCGCCCCTCACCCTGCTGTGCGCCAGAGGGATCTCGATCCTGGTGCTCTCGACGAAGACGACCAGAAGTATTATTCCCACCGTGGATATGAGCGCCAGGAGCCCGCCGGTGACGAATATGAACTTAAGCCCTTCTGATGTGAAGATCTCATCCAGACCTATCAGCCCGAGCCGGATTATAGATACCCACTTCGGGATTATCCCTATGGGGAGACCGCCGTCTCCAGTTGCCCAGTTGAACAAACCTGTGACGAGCTGCTGGCTCACGCCCGCAACTATGAAGAGACCGACGCCTGAGCCGATCCCCCACTTGGACACGACCTCATCCATGTAGAGTATCAGGACACCGCCCAGGCATACCTGGAGGAGTATGATCAGCGAGATTATGGATAATGAGACTCCAAGCGTCGTGGCGAGCGTCTGGTCTGGGAGCAGGTACCCTCCGGTGATCTGCGGGAGCGCCTCGACGACGATCATCACAAACACAAGGGCCTTCTGGGTTCCCTGAAATATCGCCTGATCCCGGGGATCCCTGAGATTCAGCTTTATTAGCTCCGCGCCGACGAGGAGCTGCAGCACGATAGATGCTGTGACTATCGGGCCTATTCCCAGGAGCATCAGCGAACCGAAGGAGCCAGCGAAGAACGCCCTGTAGTAGCCGAAAAGATCGATGGAGTGCTTGGAAAGCCCGAATAACGGGATGTTGGAGAGCACGAAGTACAGGAGGAGTATGCCGACCGTCCACCCCAGCTTTCTCTTGAAGTGGACGTGGCCAGCAGGCCTCTCCACGGCAGGGAGCCTCTTGACGAACGGCTCTATCGCGTAGAAGAAACTTTGCTGGTTCATAGTACCACGGCTTCACCGCCGGCAGCCTCGATCTTGCTCCTGGCTGAGCTGGAGAAGGCAGCTGCTGCGACCGTGAGCCTTCTTGTGACCTTTCCCTTTCCAAGGACCTTCACGCCGTGCAGCTCTATCCTGCCCTCCGGCCCAACCATCTCGTTCAGAACGCCCACATTGATAGTATCGATGTCGAAGGAGTTTGGCCGCACGAACCCGTGCTTGCCCATGGCCTCGCCTCGTATTATCGAGCGAACCCAGTGGTGCTTGCATGTGCCAGCGTTACCGCGCCCACCCCTCGAGCCGCCACCTCTCTGGTTCTTGTGCTTTCCGTGGTAGGTCCTGTGACCCCGCTTCTCCTTCGTATGCTCCCTGACCATGATATCACCTCATCTTATTCAAGAGATCCGCTATCGATTCGTGATAGCCCAGCTCTCCGCCTTCCTTAACGGTCTTCTTTATTCCGCGGTGGCCCTTGCGCGGAGGATGTAGCCTGAACACCGGTTTTATGCCGAAGTCCTTCAGGCTGGCAGCTCCTGCACATACAGCCTCCGCGAGCTCGCGTATGCTCTTGTAGGGAGATATCTCACGTACTACTTCATCTGTAAGGCGCCTGTTTCCGCTGAGCCTCCCGCGCCTTTCGAGCAGCATTGCGAGCAGATCCGCATCCGCTCTCCCCCAGGCGATGTAGTCCTTGACCACCTGGATCATCCCGCGGTAATGCTCGTCCTCCCTGACAAAGACGCAGTGGTTCACCCTGTGGAGACGGAGCATGCTCAGGGTATCCCTGATCGCGGGCTTCGTGTTGACCTCACCCCTGAGCCTGATTATCGCGTACATCCTCAAGACCTCACAGTTATGGTGTTAAGGAGCGCATTGTATGTCGCTTTTGCGAAGTTCAGGGTTGTCCTCGTCGAGCCCTCTGTCCTGGTCCAGACATCCTTTATGCCTGCCATCTCCATGACCTTCTTGGCCACATCTCCGGCAGCCAGTCCGAGGCCCCTGGGCGCTGGCATGAGGTATATCCTGACACTGCCAGAGCTGCCCGATACCTTGTAAGGCACAGTATGCGCCTGGCCGCAGCCGCACTCCCAGCTCCCGCAGCCCCTGTTGATCCTGACGACGTTGAGCTTCGCGTTCTCTATGCCCTTCTTTATCGCCCCGCCGACCTGGACGTCCTTGCCGTGGCCTATGCCGATGTAACCGTCTCTGTTGCCAACTATGACCGTGGTCCTGAACTTGACCCTCCTTCCGGAGTCGGTCATCCTCTGCACCATGGTTATGTCCAGAACCTCATCCTCGAGGCCGGGGAGCAGAAGATCTACAATCTGATGCTCTTTGATCGGAAGACCAGACCTGACCGCCTCCTCGAACGTAGTGACCTGTCCCTCATAGACGAGCCTTCCGAGCCTGGTCTTCGGTATCCATTCCTCTTCTGTCTCGTAACCCTTGATCATGATCTCACCCCAGTATCCTCTCCCTCGCGGCCTCGAACTGTGAGACCACGTCCACTCCGGTGTAGTCCCTGATGACCTCTCCACGGATTCTTGAGTCGTCAGGGAAGACCTCCGGGCTGTGGGGCACGTTCACTCCAGCATCAACAACTCCTTTAAGGGCGGCATACACCCTGCTCCCTCTGGAGTTTGAGTGCAGACCTATATCGAGTATGCCTTCCTCATACCCAAGGGCTAGCATCTTCTTTCCGAATAAAAGCCCTGTTAGGTAAGCAGCAGGCACGTTGCCTGTGCTGTGCTGGAACCCGTAGTTTATGAGCTCCTTCGAGCTGACTGTGAGCAGCGTCCTATCACCTTTGAGCTCAGCGACGACCAGCTGTATCATGATATTCGCATTGCCCTTCCTGACAACCACCCTGGGCTTTCTGGAGAGGATGAGCCTGTATCTAACATGATAGTTGGTCCTGCCCTCTCTCCGCCTCCTGAAGGGCACCCTGTATCGCGGTCCTGTAGCCAAATAGCATCACTCTCTCATAAGGCCTTTCGCCTTGATGTAAGCATCGATATGCGCAATGCTCCTGTACTCCCCGCCTTTCGCCTTTCTGTACAGCAGCCTGTACGCGCGTCTGTCGATCTTCTCGCTATCCCTCATCTCCCGGAGATGCCTCCGGAGCGCTCTGATCCTGCTGATCCAGATCTCCTTTGGAGAAGCTCTGGCGCCCTTAGCACCCCTTCTCCGGCCGGGTCCTTTTCTGTGGCCGTATGCCCTCTTCACAGCCCTCAACCTGAACCTGGCGCGGCTGTTCCCTTTCTTGGGCTTTGCCTTTATATTGCCAGCCTTGATCTGAGCGCGTATATCCTCTCTTGTGATCGCATCGGCCAGCTCACCGGCCACCGCCGGGTCCGGGTTGATCCAAACCCGGCTCTCTCCGACACCGAGCTCGCTTGCTGCAAGCCTTCGCTGAACGCTGAAGTTGGGCACCTCACTCGCCTCCGGTCTTTGGGTTCAGTATCTTCAGGTTCATCTCCCTGGCCATGGCCTCGATCTTCTCCCTCTTGCGCATTCCCACGGTCCTGGCGATCCTGATAGCACAGCCCTCAGCCTTCTTGAGATCGTCTATGCATCTGACCAGGACCTCCTTGAATCCGGAGGGGTGCAGGCCTCGAACCGCCCTCGGGCTCCCAAATCCAGGCCTCACAAGACGGCCCTTCGCCCTGACCTGCTGCCTGAGCTTGTTGTGCAGACCCCTGGGCCTGCGCCAGCTGTCGCTGAGCCTGGCCTTCTTGTGGGAGTCATGGCGTCTGAACTCCGGCTTCTTAGCCTTCTGTCTGGCTCTAACCCTGAGCAACCTGTCCATCTCTGCTCACCTCTTCTCCACCAGGTATATCCCGTCCTGGAATATCCTAACATCAAATCCTCTGACCCTGGTGGCCTGCTCTATGTTTGCCATCGTCTGGCCCACTGCCTCCCTGTCTGCGCCTCTGATAAGTATCTCGTCCTTCCCGACCTCGACCCTGGCATCTCCGACTATTGTCGCGAAGCGTGGCTTCCTCTCGCCGAGGAAGTTGCTGATGACGACCTTTCCATCGGCTACCTTCACCTGAATCGGGAAGTGCGAATACACCACCTTCATCCTGTACTCGAAGCCGTCAGTAACACCCTTTATCATGTTCTTGATGTGAGCAGTTATCGTCCCGACCATGGCCAGGTGCTGCTTTTTTGTCACCCCTGATCTGATCAGTATCTCTGAGTCCTCTCTCTTTATCTCTATACCTGGATACCAGAGCTCCCTGGACAGCTCACCCTTCGGTCCCTTCACCCTAACACAACGGCCTGCTATCTGGACATCAACGCCATCCGGGATATTCAAACGACGAACCACCTCTTCGACCATAGATCATCACCTAGTACACATAGGCCAGCAGATGGCCGCCTATGCCACGCGCCCTGGCGTCGGTGTGTGGCATCACGCCCTGGCTGGTGCTCAGTATCAGCACCCCGAAGTTCCTGGCCGGGAGGAATCGCCTCTCCCACTTCTCCAGCTCTGCGACCTTGGTGGCGAACCTGGGCTTTATGACTCCACACCGGTTAATTCTTCCCAGCAGCTTTACCTTGAACATGCCGGACTTTCCGTCATCGATGAACTCGAACTCGCCGATATACCCCAGGTCTGCCATCACCTTAAGAGTCATGGCTATGAGCTTGGATGCCGGCTTGATTATACACTCGGGCTTGCCGACGTTCTCAGCGTTCTTTATCGTGGACATCGCATCAGCGAGCGGATCTAGCAACATAATCTTCACCTATGAGTATTTCTCGAAGCCCATCTCCCTGGCTATCTCGCGGAAGCACTGCCTGCAGAGATATATGCCGTACTTCCTGACCAGACCGGGCTTTCTCCCGCAGCGCCTGCATTCGTTAGCGCCTCTACCGAATCTTTTCTTCATGCAGCCTCCACGACCCGTACTCCAAACCTCTTCTGGACGAACTCCACAGCCTCGTCCCTCTTGACCTTATGCGAGTTTGGAAGCTTTCTGCGGGCCACGCGTCTCTCTGCTATACGGTATCCTGCTCTCCTCAGCGATACCGCCACGTCCATGCCGAAGATTCCTATCTCTGGATCGTACTTCATTCCCGGGAAGTCTGTGTGCTCCTCGATTCCGAAGGCGAAGTTGCCGTTCTCATCGAACTGGCTCCTCTTTATCACTCCTCCAACGACCTTGAACGCGGTCTCCAGGAACTCCTCAGCAGCTTTGCCTCTGAGCGTCACACGCGTGCCTATCGGCTCTCTCTTCTTTATCCCGAATGCCGGCAGCGTCTTCTTCGCCCTGGACCTGATCGGGGTCTGGCCTGTTATCCCGGAGAGTATCGTCTCCGCATTGACAAGCCTCTGGCCGCTCTCGCCCACGCCTATGTGAACAACGACCTTGTCTATCCTCGGCTCCAGGTTCATCTTCCGGCCTCCAGCTCAATAACTGGCGCGTCCCTTCCTATCATGAACACGTAGTCGACGATCGTGTCTATATCGCCATCATCTGCGGATATCGTGACCCTGTTCGGCATCGAGCTTCTCACTATCTGAACAGCCTTGATCCGCCCAATCTTTCCTGTATGAGATCCGCCTATCACCACAGCCAGGTTCCCGACCTCGAACTTTATGACGTCCTCGATGCTGCGCTCCGGTAATGAGATCAGCAGCGAATCGCCTGTCCTGAAGTCTCCCTCTCCGAGTATATTGGATCCATCGCTGAGGTTCAGCTGTATCCTTCCGCCCTTGATGGTCTTTTTGTCCTCTATCCTTACCAGCTTCCTCGGCTTATCAGGCGGGATCTCTATCAGATCGAAGTACCCTTTTGTGCTCTTTATCATCCTGTACTGCTTGTTCAGCGCTGGCACTGTTATGACGTCGAAGATTCCAACAGGAAACCTCGTGTCCCTTCTCACAGTCCCGTCCACCAGCACGCCGCCCTCGTGAAGTATCCTCTTGACCTCGCGTGCGTTGTCAGCTAACTTCAACATATCCCTGACAACCACCATCAGAGGCAGGCTTTCCTCAGCTGAGTGCGGCCCAGGTCTGGGCGTTGCTATCCACTTGCTTGTCTTCCTCGGTATGGGCCAGCTTCTGGGTATCGTGACTCTCTTCTTGTGCACCTGAATCACCTGGAGAAGATCTTCTCGCGCTCGGCGTCGTCGAGCTCAAGCTTTGTGATCATGACGTTTGATGGATGTATGGGCCTTGGGACCTCTGTCCCGTCAGCACGGAAGGCGCTGACGCCGGTGACTGTTATCATGCACCTCTTCAGATCCACACTCAGAACCTCGCCCTCGACGCCCGCGTTATCGCCGCGCATCACCTTCACTGTATCGCCTTTCTTGACCTGAGCGCTTCTCTTCCCGTGCTCCTTCCTGAGCTCTGGGCTCAGCAGGGCGTGCATCAACTTCTGCCTCATGTGGAGCGGGGCGTTGAACCTGGCCTTCCGCTGCTTGCGTGGTTGCTTGCTGATCATAACCATCACACTATCATCGCTGCTGATGATGCTATCTTCCCGAACCGCTCTGCCACTTCCCTGGCCACAGGTCCCTTGATCTCGGATCCCTTCGGAACGCCCTCGTCATCTGTTATGACCGCAGCGTTATCCTCGAACTTGACCCTGAGACCATCGGGCCTCCTGAACTCCTTCTTCTGTCTTATTATTACAGCGTTGAAGATCTGCTTCCTCATCTCAGGAGTCCCCTTCTTCACGGAGACCACGACCATGTCGCCTATGCCGGCGCAGGGCTGTCTGTTCTTGACCCCGCGGTACTTCTTCACGGAGACGACAAAGAGCGTCCTGGCGCCTGTGTTGTCCGCGCACTCAAGATACGTGCCGGTGTTTATCGACCTCGGGATCTTGGCCTTGTTTCCCCTCATCGCACGACCTCCACAACGACAAACGACTTGGTCTTGCTTAGAGGTCTGCACTCAGCTATCCTGACCCTATCCCCGACCTTCGCAGCCAGGCACGGCGGGTTGTGCGCATGGATCTTGGATCTGCGTTTCTCGTACCGCTCGTACTTTGCTATCCTCTTTTTGAACTCTCTCATGACAACCACGGTTCTGGCCATCTTATCGCTGACCACGACCCCCTCTAGGACCTGGCCGCGAACCGGTAGCCTGCCGTGGAATGGACACTTTGGATCGTTGCAGGCCTGCTGGGGCGCGCTCACGTCCAGTCCTATATCTCTCATATCTTCCACCTCGATATTTGCATCCTTTTATTTATTCTGTTCTCGGGTTGTGAGATCAAAACAGAGCCCGCGATCCTCACCTTCTGCCCATCAGGCAGCGTAAAGATGAAGCTTGTGTGGGCCTTTGGGACGCGCCTCAGGCCGCGCTGCGTCTCGATAACGAAGGTGTTCCTCGTCTCATCCACCACCAAGCCTCTCATGCCAGCCATGGTGCGGTTTGGGGTATCGATAACCTCGACCGTCAAACCTATCAGCTCATGCCTGGCTATGTTCTCGGGACTGATCATCACTTCCTGACGCGCTCCCTCTTCACAGTCTTCATCCTGGCGATCGTCCGGCGGATCTCTCTGATCCTTCCGGGCTTCTCAGGAGCGCCACCTGCCCTCACAGCACCACGCTCGCGTATCAGCTCCACCTCAAGTTTGCGGAGCTCCTCATCGAGCTCCTCTGAGCTCATGTTCCTGATCTCATCAATCCTGAATATCGCCATGGGCCTCAGCCTCGCTCATCTCGCCCTGTGGCTCCTGTGGAACCTGCTCTTGGACCTCTTCCGTCACATCCGCCGGAGGCGTATCGACCGGCTCATCGAGAAGCTTATCCAGCTCGCTCTTCTTCTCCTCGACCTTCTCCTGCGTCTCAGGAGCTGGAGAGGGCGCAGCCTCAGCCTCCTTCACCTCAGGCTCCTTCGGAGGCGCCTTTATCTGGAACTCGTCCGGCAGGACAGCGCCTGGCGGGACGATCCTGACCTGGCATCCGATCGCGCCGAGCTTCTTCACAGCAACAGCATAGCCCGTATCGACTATCTCCTCGGCCGGCTTTCCTGAGTGTTTTATGTAGCCAGCGAGGAACTTCTCGACACGCGCCCTCGGGCCGGTCAGCTTGCCGCTTATCACTATCTCGCACCCGAGCGCTCCGGAGTCCATCACCCTGCGCAGCATCGACTGGCCCGCCTTCCGGAAGTACCATCCGTGCTCCAGCGAGCTTGCGAGCCTGTTCGCCACAACCCTGGCGTTCAGGTCGCCCTTTCCGACGTCCTGGACGTCTATCTGGGGGTTGTCCAGACGGAACTTCCGCTCCAGATCCCTGGTTATCTTGCGTATCAGCTTCCCGCCCTTTCCGATGACCATGCCTGGTTTCTCAGCATAAACCGTGATCTGGGTGCCCATCGGGGTGCGGTTCATGATCATGCCGCCGTATCCTGCCCGGTCCAATTCCTTCGCAAGATACTCGTCCACGAGCGCCTTTGTGAACCCCTCCTGGACGAACTTCTTCTCCACTGCCAATCTAGCTCACCTCTGTCAGTATCATCTCTATGGACACGGTCTCCTGGTTCTTCGGAGTGGCCCTGCCCATGGCCCTCGGCATCCATCCCCGGAACGTCCTGCCCTTCTTCGTGTTGGCATAGCCGATCATCAGCTTATCCTTGTCTAGACCCTTGTACTCCGCATTTCCAACCGCATTCTGCAGCACCTTGAGCACTGCCCTGGCGGCCTTCTGCGGGAACCTTCCGGATGGCCAGCCTGCCAGGCCGTGCCTGTGTGGCACGTTCCTGTTGTACCGCCGGAACGGCACCGCCCGCCTCATGGCTATGACGTCCTGGAGGTACCTCTCCGCGGCCTCGACCTTCATCCCCCTTATCGCCCTGCAGATCTCCCTGGCATGCTTCGGAGAGATGGGCAGCTCCACGCCCATCGCCCTTGCAAACCGCCCTTCAGGGGTAATTGAGTAGTTCAGTCTTCCCACGAGCACACCTCACTTCAGCGGCACGAACTTGCTCGACCGCGTTGCTCCGACGCCTGCGGCGCCGTGAATCACCCTGGCCCTCGTGAGAGCGTACTCTCCAAGGTAATGGCCTATCATCTCAGGAATGATCTCGACGCGCTGGAAGGTCTTCCCGTTATGTATCTCCACGACCTTCCCGACCATCTCAGGGAGCACTATCGCATCCCTCAGATGCGTCTTTGCAGTTCCTCTGGACTTGAGCTTCGCCATGAACTTCCTGTGCTCCTTCGAGAGACCCCGCCTGAGCGATCTCCGCTGCCTTGACGGCAGAAGCTCTGCGATCTCCTCCAGGCGCATCTTTGCGAGCTCTGACACCTTGTAGCCCCTGTAGGTGAACTCCTCCTTCCTCTTGGGAAGCTTGGATCCTGCTCTCTTCGCCACAACAACCTCCTCCTAGCGTTTGCCCGTCCTGCGGGCTGCTATCGATCCGACCTTACGCCCAGGAGGTGTGCCCCTGCTCACGGTCTTGGGCCTGCCCGGATGCTGGCGCCCGCCGCCTCCAAAGGGATGGTCCACTGCGTTCATGGCCACACCCCTGACCTTCGGCCATTTGGCGGCCTTCGATCTGTACTTGTAAAAGCTTTTTCCGGCCTTCACCAGGGGCTTCTCAGTCCTTCCGCCGCCTGCGACAACGCCTATGGTCGCCATGCAGTTCGGGTTCAGCCACTTCATCTCTCCGCTCGGCAGCTGGACCACGGTCGCACCCACGTCATGCGCCACAAGTATCCCGTAGACGCCGCTTGCCCTGGCAAACTGTCCGCCATGGCCTGGCTTCGACTCTATATTGCATATAGGCATGCCTTCAGGTATGCTCGCCAGCGGCAGGGTGTTGCCGGGCTGTATCTCCGCAGCAGGCCCGCAGGAGATCTCCTGACCGACATATGTGCCCTCTGTGGCGAGAACATACTGCTTCTCACCATTCTCGAGCCTCACGAGCGCTACAGGAGCCGTCCTGGCAGGGTCGTGCATTATGTCCTCCACAACACCGCGAACAAGATCGCCGCTGAACTTGATGTGCTTTATATCAGCCCTGTATCTGTGTGATGGCGCACGGTATGTGGGTGTTCCCTTGCCCCTGTTCTGTGATATTATTCTCTTGCCCATCGCAACCACCTTACAGCAGGCCCAGCCTGGTGGCAAGCTCATTTGCGGTCTTATCACCAGCGAGCCTTACAACAGCCTTCTTCTCGCCCCGGGGTGTTATCATGGTTCTGATATCGATAACCTCAACATCATAGAGCTCCTCAAGCTCCTTCTTGATCTGCGGCTTTGTCGCCTTCAGATCCACAATGAACTCTATGGTGTTGTACCTATCGATCATGCCGGTGACCTTCTCAGGGACGTAAGGGCATTTGATTATCATAGCCTCTCCTCCAGAACCTTGAGAGACGGCTCGCTCCATACTGTGAGCCTGCCAGCGTGGGTCCCCGGTGCCAGAAGCTCAGCATTGAGCTTATCAGCTGTCACAAAATCGACGCCTGGAAGGTTTCGCGCTGCCCTGCCTATACCATTATCTGATGCTGTCACGATCAGAATGCTCCTGGGCTGCCTGAACCTCCTTCCCCTGAGCTTGCCCTTTCCGGCCCGCACCTTCCGTCCGTTCTTCGCCCTCAGAACGTCATCCCAGAGGCCTGCAGCCATCAGAAACTTCCGCAGCTCTGAGGTCTTTGATACGCTCTCGATCTCGGCCCTGACAACGATCGGAAGCTCTCCGCTGAAGAGATGACCCCTCGCGGCAACAAGATCAGATCTTGCTGTCGCTGCCACAGCAGACCTTATCGCCTTTATCCTCTCCTTCTCGTTGATCTTCTCGCTCAGGACCTTAGATGGCACCGGTGGATGGGACGCGCGCCCGCCTCGTGCCATGGGCACTGCAGCTGCTCTTCTTCCGGTGATGATCCTCGGAACCCTGGATACTCCGTGACCGGGACCCCACGACCTGGCTGATGTGTTCATGCCAGCATAGAAGTGTGGCCCGTATGGCTGCAGCCTGTTGGCCTGGGCTGAAAGCACCGCCTTCTTTATGAGATCCGGCCTGTACTCCTCCTCAAAGATCCCCGGGAGCACAACCTCGCCGACCGGATTTCCTGAAATATCGATAATCTTAGCGTTCATCGTGATCCCCGATCAGACTCCCTGCTTGGACTCCTTGCTGACGTACAGTATCTGAGGCGCCTTCGGCGCGAATGCTGCGCCTGGCCTGATCGCCCTGCGCATCCTGACCAGCCTCTTAACAGGTCCCGGGATGCTTCCCTTTATCAGCATGTACTCGTTTCTCACAACTCCATAGCCGACAAAGCCGCCATCGGGGGTTATGTCCATGCCGTTCGTGCCTATGGCCATTATCCTCTTGTTGAACTCGGTCCTCTGATGGTAGCCGGTTTGGCCGAGCTGTGGAACCCTCCAGCTTATCCTGGCCGGATGCCACGGCCCCAGGTTGCCGACATGTCTGAGCTTTCCTGTGCGTGAATGCTTTCTCTTCTGGAGCATTATTCCCCAGCGCTTCACCGGCCCCTGCGTCCCCTTTCCCTTTGTGACTGCAGTTACATCAATCCAGTCGCCAACGCTGAAGATGCTGCCCACAGCCACCTGGCTGCCGAGAAGCCCCTCTGCGGCTTTGAGCTGCTCCTCCAAAGATCGCCCTGTGACAGGTATCTCCATGATCTCCGGCACCTTCTTGGGAATGCCAGTCACAAGACGCGGATTGGTATGGGCCAGAACCCTGATCTCGCAGAGCTCATCCACCCTGGACTCGATATCCTCCAGGGATATGCCCCTCGTCGCCTTCGGCATTGTTATCGCTCTGGCCAGATCCTGGCTCAGGTTCTCCGCCCAGAGCTCTCCTGCAGGCCGGATGCCGCCGTTGTACATCTCATACACTCTGAGCGCTGCTATTGTCATCGGTGGGACCTCTACAACAGTAACAGGCACGCTTATCTCCATGCCCTCTGTCAGGCTTCTGGGCCTGTCGTCTATCATTATTACGTGCGTCATGCCAGCTTTGTATCCGGCAAAGCCGGCCACTCCGGCCCTCTCATCGGGGACCCAGGATCGTATCCTCGGAACCTCGCTCTTGGCCCTCTTCCTGGGGCTGAAGGCCAGCGAACCCCGCCTCGGTCGGTGTATCTTTGCCATTTACTCCTCCAGACGCACCAGGTTCAGCAGGGCAAGCGTCGCGAAGACGGCCTCCTCGACGCGAACCGTCTCAGTTCCCTGATGCGGAATTGTGTTGATCACGCAGCATCTCTCCAGCATCTCGCGGCTCAGAAACGCATCAACGCCCCGTGCGGGGGAGCCGAACACCACCGCAAGCCCTTTTGAGCTTGATCTCTCTATGTGGTTGAGCAGATCAAAGCTCACCGGAGCTCCCCTTCTGGATGTGGCCACGATAAACTCGTCCCTGGAGTGGAGGTAATCCTCCAGACCATCCACGACTATCGTCTCGTATCCCCAGTATCCCGGTATCTCGCTCCGATCTACAGGCTCAGCGGCGAGTGGACTCAGCGAAAAGATCCTGACGTTCAGGCGTTGCCCCTTCTGGAATCTCCTCTCAGATTTAAGGGCTATTGGGCGGTCGAGACCGACCTCAACCCATGCGCCACCATCAGATCCGACGCTTTCTACTACCACTCCGACTCTTATCTCGCCTACCTTGAGCGTTGAGCTTCTGGAGCCCACTGGATGATGAGCGGTTCTCAGAGGCGGCAGAACTCCCGCGTGCCTGAGCTCTCTCATCCTGGGGAAGAGGAGCTTCCGCAGGTACTGCGGGGTCTCTGCGTACCGCAGCACCGTGCTTATGAACCTAGAATCGTCGAACTCGTCATCGCGATACACGACGATTCTGTCTATGCGGAAGACCGCCGCAGCCCTTGCGATAAGCCCGACCTTCGCGGTGCGAAGGCGCAGATCCGCCGTCTCCATCGTGTACGAGGACGGTATCAGTATGGACCGCTCGCAAGGACCACTCATCAGATGTCCTTCTCTCAGGGGAGGTATCGTATATAAAAAGGTTTGCATGATCGGATGCTGCTGGATTTCGCTGCGGGAGAAGTATCTGCTCCCACGAATTGCAGACAGCACAGCTTTTAATATACAAGAACGGCTAAAAGCATTATGAGGTGTTCGTGTGGCTTTGTTTGATTCACAGCTTCCGATAGTGATCGTCATTCTGCTCATACTTCTGAGCCAGTCGATGAAGATCGTAAGAGAGTATGAGCGTGTCGTCGTCTTCAGGCTCGGCAGGTACAGCGGCGTCAAGGGGCCGGGTCTGTTCTTCATAATACCGATCGTAGACAGGGTGCAGCTCATCGATCTCCGGGTTGTCACAATAGATGTGCAGAAGCAGGTCGTGATAACGAGGGATAACGTGACCGTGGATGTTGATGCTGTGATATACTACCGCGTCATGGACCCGGCAAAGGCCGTGATCCAGGTGGAGAACTACAGGGTTGCGACAGCGCTTCTCTCGCAGACAACTCTGAGGGACGTCCTGGGGCAGATAGATCTGGACGATCTCCTCTCGAAGAGAGAGGAGCTGAACCTCAAGCTCCAGACCATCCTCGACAGACACACGGATCCATGGGGCATAAAGGTGACTGCCGTCACGCTGAGAGATGTGAGTCTGCCAGAGTCAATGATGCGCGCGATTGCTAAGCAGGCAGAGGCCGAGAGGGAGAAGCGGTCCAGGATCATTCTGGCGGACGGCGAGCTCCAGGCATCCAAGACGATGGCCGAGGCCGCTGCGCTCTATCAGCACGCGCCCGTTGCCATAAAGCTCAGAGAGCTCCAGACCCTCGCGGAGATCGCCAGGGAGCGGAACCTGATAGTGGTGACATCAGGAGCTGATGTTGGGAGCACAGCAGGTCTGGTGGCTGCATTGCAGAAAGCGGTTGAGGAGACGGGCGGAGAGAGACGGGCGTGAAAGTGATCTGAGATGGGGTCGCACCTGAAGGCACTGCTATTTCTGCTGCTGTTATCGTCCCCCTGCCTGGGGGATGTCATATCTCTCCAGATAGACGGAGCCATAACTCCGGCGAGTGATGATCTTGTGAAAGCGGCAATAAACTACGCTGAGAGCTCGAACGCGGATGCACTGGTTCTGGTGCTCGATACCCCAGGGGGCGGCCTGAGCGAGACCCTGGAGATAATTGCCGCTGTGGAGAGAACAGAGATACCTGTGGTGGGGTACGTATCACCGCCGGGAGCGAAGGCGTGGTCTGCGGGCACAATGATACTGCTCAGCACGGACATAGCAGCCATGGCCCCGAACACGATCATAGGCTCGGCCCAGCCGGTCAGGCTCCTTCCCACAGGGGCTACTGAGCCGGTGAATGACACAAAGACGACGAATGCGATAGTGGCCCTGATCGAGGAGAAGGCCAAGGTCCACGGGCGGAACAGGACCGCGGCGAAGGAGTTCGTCCTTAGCAACCTCAATCTCAACGCCGAGGAGGCGCTTGATTATGGGGTGATCGAGCACGTCTCCCCTGATATCAGCAGCCTCCTCAGATCGATCAACGGCAGCTCTGCTAAGAACAGAACCCTTGCGACAGAGGGGGCTGCAGTGGTGATCTTTGAGCCAGATCTCAGGCTCAGGGTGCTGATGCTTCTCTCCGATCCGACAATCGCCGGGTTGCTGCTGCTCATCGGCCTCTACGCTCTGATCTTCGGTATCTCAAATCCGGGCCTCGGGGCAGAGGTCTTCGGGGTCATAGCGATCGCGCTAGGGCTCATAGGCCAGGGATTCGACGTCAACATCGGCGCTCTGTTTCTCATAATCCTCGGCATGGGCCTGATCCTGGCAGAACTCCACACGCATGCCATGGGCGTTCTCGGGGTTGCCGGACTGATATGCATCGTGCTGGGCACGCTCCTCTTCGCGCCCATAGGATTCCCGGAGTGGTATCTTCCCGGGGAGTACCAGCGGTCTGTGATCAGGCTCTTCCTGCTCCCCTCCCTGACCATGGCGGGATTCTTCGCGTTCGCGGTTTACAAGATCGCAGAGGCGAGACGCAGGCCGACTTTCGAGGAGACCGCAGCACAGTACGCAGAGGCGATCGAGACGCTGGATCCCAGCGGCTATGTCATATACCGCGGTGAGTACTGGAAGGCGGAGGCCGATGAAAAAATCGAAAAGGGGGAAACGGTCGAGGTTGTGGGGATCTCAGGCCGCACCCTCAGGGTCAGGAAGGTCAGATGATAGGTCAGATGATGCTGCTTATCATCGTGCCTATGCCTGCATCCGTCAGGAGCTCGAGTATGATCGCATGAGGAATCCTGCCGTCGATTATATGTGCTTTCTCGACGCCGCGCTCAACAGCCTGGACACACGCCTCGACCTTCGGGATCATGCCGCCCTTTATGATACCCCTCTCAACAAGCCTCTGAAACTCGGATGGCGAGAACTGCGAGATGACCTTGCCCGGATCGTTCGGATCCTCTCTCACTCCCTCGACATCTGTTATTGATATAAGCTTCTTCGCACGCAGGGCGACTGCCACAGCGCCGGCCACTGTATCAGCGTTGACGTTCAGGCTGTTCCCGTCCCGGTCGATGGCAATTGGCGATATCACAGGGATGTAGCCCTTGCCTGCGGTGATCATCAGTATCTCCGGATTTATCTCCTCGACCTCTCCCACATAGCCCAGATCGATGTTCTCGCCGTTTACATTCATCGGCGGCTTCTTCCTCGCCACTATGAGCATGCCATCTTTTCCGGAGAGCCCGATGCCCTTACCGCCATGCTTGCCTATGAGAGAGACGAGCTCTGCATTTATGTTGCCCAGGAGCACCATTCTCGCTATCTCAAGCGTCTCCCTGTCCGTGACCCTGAGTCCAGCGACGAACTCGGCCTTCTTTCCGAGCCTCTTCATGGTCTCCGAGATCTCCGGTCCGCCGCCGTGGACTACCACAGGATGGATGCCGATGTATCTTAGCAGTATTACGTCCTGTATGAAGTTCTCCAGAATCTCGCGGTTCGTCATTATCGAGCCGCCGATCTTTATCACCATTATCGAGTCGTAGAACTCCCTTATGTACGGCAGAGCCTCTATAAGCACCTGTTCCTTCCTCATATCGCAGCTCCTATCGAAAATGTGGTTTAAAGCAGCTCCGAATGTGCTTCAGATCAGCACCGAACCAGAGCGATCGGGGCACATTCAGGATGCTGCATTTCATACGTCAGAGACATCACTCTATGGACATAAGCACATCGCCCGGAGAGACCGTCTTGCCCGTGTCTATGTATATCTCCTTCACGATACCGCTCTTGTCCGCGTATATCGGGTTCTCCATCTTCATCGCCTCAAGCACCGCAACGACGTCGCCCTTGTTGACCCTGTCTCCCTTCTTCACCTTGTACCTTATCAGGATGCCCTGCATCGGGACTGTCACTCCATCTCTTGGAGCCTTCGGCTGGGCCTCCTGTATGCTTATGCCGACAGGGGCGACCTTGACGATGTAAGCCTCTCCATCAACCTCAACGTTAAATGCAACGGGCGCGCTGCCCTTAACAGATACCGATGCCTTCGCCTCCTTCTTGACGAGCGGCTCCTCGGTCGCCTGTCCCTTCAGGAACTTTATGGCTATCTGCGGGTAAAGAGCGTATGTGAGATAGTCCTCCTCTTTCTTCGCAAGACCCAGCGCATCGACCTCGCGGACCGCGGCCTCATACTCCGGCGGCAGTAGGTCTGCCGGCCTGACGGTTATCGGCTCCTCATCCTCAAGGATCTTCATGCGTATCTTTGGATCTATCTCCGCAGGCGGTCTCCCGTAGAGCCCCTTCACATAATCGCGGACCTCCTTCGGTACGACCTTGTATCTCTCCCCTGTGAGGACGTTCAGAACCGCCTGGGTCCCGACTATCTGGCTCGTGGGCGTGACCAGCGGCGGATAGCCGAGGTCTGCTCTCACCCTCGGAATCTCAGCCAGGACCTCATCGTACCTGTCGATCGCCTTCTGCTCGATCAGCTGCGCCACGAGGTTCGAGAGCATGCCTCCTGGAACCTGGTACACCAGGACATTTGTGTCTATCTTCGCGGATATCGAATTGAAGACCGGCGCGTATACTTCCATCAGCTTGTCGAAGTATCTTTTTATCTCAGTGAGCAGCTCCAGATCCAGGCCTGTATCGTAGGGGGTCTCCTTGAACGCGGCCACAACGCTCTCTGTGGACGGCTGCGAGCTGCCTCCCGAGAGCGGGGATATTGCCGTATCAAGGATATCAGCGCCTGCCTCAACGGCTGCAAGGTAGCTCATCTGGGCGAGGCCCGCGGTGCAGTGGGTGTGCAGGCAGACGGGCAGGTTCACCTCGCGCTTTATGGATCTGACAAGCTCGCTGGCGTAGTGCGGTGATATCAGACCGGCCATATCCTTTATGCATATCGAGTCGCAGTCCATCTCAGCCAGGCGCACCGTGAACTCTGTGAACTGCTCAATGGTGTGAACCGGGCTTATGGTGTAGCAGACAGCGCCCTGCACGTGCGCGCCCATCCGCTTTGCAACCCTGATGGACTTCTCCATGTTTCTTATATCGTTGACCGCATCGAATATGCGGAAGACATCGACCCCGTTCTCGGCCGCCTTCTCGACGAACTTCTCCACGACATCATCGGCGTAGTGCCTGTATCCCACAAGGTTCTGCCCTCTGAGAAGCATCTGCATCTGCGTGTTGGGCATCGCCAACTTCAGAGCCCTCAAACGCTCCCAGGGATCCTCATTCAGGTAACGTATGCATGTGTCAAACGTAGCACCGCCCCAGACCTCCATCGAGAAGTAGCCGACCTGGTCAAGAATCTCAGCGATGGGTAACATATCCCGGGTCCTCATCCTGGTCGCGAGTAGCGACTGGTGTGCGTCTCTGAAGACGGTCTCGGTAAGCTTTACCCTGCCCATATAGATCCCCCAAGCATCATCGCTCTTCCCTTAAAATACCTTCGATCGCGCTTTCAGGTAGCTGGTATGAAACCTCTCTGGAACGACAGGACCGATGATTTTCACACTGTGCATCCATCTGAAAAGCGCTGTTGCATGCTCACAAAATCTATATTCTTTCAAAGCCTGGTAACCACCATGAAAGCTCTGTTCGTGCTTCTCTCACTCGCCGTCATAGCGACAGCGTCTGCATCGGATGCTGTGAGAATAGGTCTCTCTCCAAAGGAGATCGCCGTCATCGGCATGCCTGTTAAGAACACGACCCACATATCCTGGACCGGATACGGGGCTCTGGGCGAGTATCGATCGATCCAAGCTGAGTGGCTCCCTCCGCTCTCGGATTACAGTCACACGCCGGAGATCTACGAGTTCCTCCTTCCCACATGGACATCTCCGGGTTTCGGCGTGAACACGCACATAAAGCCGATATACGATTTCATCCAGGAGGGCTGGCAGCCGCCCAGGATCAACTACACAGAGCACACGCCAGAAATAGCGGAGTTCATGAGCGAGAGCTGGCGCCCATCACCGCCGAGCGGAGAGCCGTACACCGGCGAGGGCACAGGGCTGGCGGCGTTTCTGAGATGAGAAAACGTGAAACGAAAAGAACCAGAGTTTGTGAGATGATCGTCTTTGAGAAGGCTGATAGTTGCGAGAATCGTTCATTCCCCAGAGGACATGGGCTCGATGAGGGAGGGGCTTGAGAGGATAAGCGTCTCCCGGGTCGGGAGAGAGCGTTGGGAGGAGAACCGCAGAAGGATCGAGCGATTCTGGGATGAGCTCGAGAGAGAAATCAACCGCTTAGATCTCGATCCTAAGAGCCTGCGGATATACCAGGACGGGCTGCCTGCAGGCGGAGAGCTGGGGGAAAAGATAGTCAGAGAGACGGCCTCGAAGGGGAGCAGAAACTACCAGATCATCATGAAGCTCCTGGAGAGGGGCGCCAGGATCGAGGCCACAGAGAGCCCCGAGCTGCTGTTAAGGGAGTACCAGCACATAGTTGCGATGGTATCAAAGAGCGGAGAGGAGCAGAGAAGAGCAGTGGAGGCCTACAACCAGGAGAAGGATCGCCTCCTGGAGGAACGGGACGCGTATATCGCCAAAAGAATATCCGAGACCCTGCTCGATGGGGAGACAGGCCTTCTATTCATTGGCGCCCAACACAACGTCATTCCCAAGCTGCCGCCGGATGTGGAGGTATCGTATCTGGGAGACGCCGGCTGAGTTACAAGAGCTGGCTCCAGGCCGCGGGCCCGAACAGCTGAACCTGAAGCGCATCCACCGGAAGATAGTTTTCACTCTACTCAGTTGGTATCTCCCGCATATCCCTCTCTATCAGCGCCATCTCCCTCTCGGAGAGGGCAGACGGGCTCACGGGAACGATCAGTATGCCTCTGCTTATGAAGATCATCTCCATGATATCGCGCAGGAACCTCATGACATGAACGAAGCTGTTCATGACCATCAGAAGCTCCAGACCGTCCAGAAGTACGACAGGATTCTGGCTCTTATCAAGGAACCTCGCAACTATGTCCGCCATGATCTCGAGGTTGTTTATGCTCACATGGCTCTCGCCGCGGTTGCTTATCCAGAAGATCGGCGTGGTCTGAAGCACGTATTTGCTTCTGATTTGCTCAGGGGGGAGGGTTGTGAAGCAGAGGCCCTGCGCCCTCTTCTGGCTGCAGCTCTTGCACGGGCATGATAGCGTGCACTCCTCACACCCTATGCTCTCGCAGTTGAACGCATCAGGGTGCTCGCAGCTCGCACACGGACCCCTTACGAGAGAGGAGAAGATCTGAAAGCTGAGCTCAGGCTTTTTCTCCTTGATCAGATATGCGGAGCCCCGCGAGAGCTCTTTCGAGCTCCTCACACCTACAGGCTCGGTGAGCGGCACAACACGCGGCCTTCTCCTGAATATATTAAGTATGTTCAGGATGCCCACCACGGGGAAGAGTGAAGTAGAACGTGCTTCCCTCCCCGACCCTGCTCTCGAACCATATCCGTCCGCCATGCGCCTCCACAATATCCTTTGCTATGGAGAGGCCCAGTCCCATGCCCATATCTGCGCGGCTCTCCTCCATCCCCACAAAGAACTTATCAAACACTCGATCCCTGTCCTCCTCCCGGATACCTATGCCGTTATCTCTGACCGAGACCAGAGCATATCCATTCTCCTCCTTGAGAACAACATCTATCCGCCCCCTCTCCGGGGTGTATTTTATCGCATTCGTGAGCAGATTGCTCAGAACCTGTATTATCCTCTTGGGATCGCACTCTATTCTGGCATCGGCCATCTCGCATCTGAATGATATCACATGCTCCCTGAGATCGGCGAGCCTGGAGAGGCTGGCGATTACCGAGCAGATCATATCCTCAATGTCTGTAAGCTCCTTTTTCAGCCGGAGCCTCCTGGCCCCGATCCTCAGCGAATCTAGCATATCGTCCACAAGCTGGATCATTGTGTCCGTCTGCGATCTGATCAGCTGAATCTTCTCCTTCTGCAGATCCGAGAGATCCCCGAGAAGGCCATCCTCGAACATCTCCAGGTAGCTGTTGATGACTGTGAGGGGAGTCCTCAGCTCATGAGAGACCATGGACACGAACTCTGACTTGATGCCGTCAAGCTCTTTCAGCTCAGCATATGCATTCTCGAGTTTTATATACGAGTCGCGCAGCTCTTCCTCCAGCCTGGTCATCTCTGTGATATCTTCCATGAAGATCACAGCCTTGCTGACTGCTCCCCCAGCCTCCCTCAGCGGATATATCCTGTAAAAGTAGAACCTGCCACCTGGATACCTGATCTGCTCCCCTTCAAAAGGTTCTGCTGTTGAGAAGACCTCTTGTATCTTCTTATCGAGCTTCTGCATGAGAACAGGTGAGAATATCTTTGAGAGGCGTATGCCTATTACATCCTTCTCTTTCTTGCCAGACTTCAGGTAAAAGTTCCTGTTGGCATAGAGCACCTCCCGCCCCCTATCGACTATCAGGATAGTGCTGGGTATCGTCTCGATTATATCCTCCTGATAGCCGTGAACTATCTCTATTCCCCTCAACGCCCACCCCTTCCTGAGAACGAGTCTATCAGCTCCATCAGCGCTCGGGCCCGGAAGGGCTTCATGAGAAACCCCTTTGCTCCTGCATCCATGCACTCCTTCTCAAGGCCTGGCTTTCCTATCGCGGTTATCACGATGATATTAGCAGCTGGATCGATATTCAGGATCTCCCGCGTAGCTGAGAGCCCGTCCATGCCCGGCATGAGTATATCCATCAGCACCACATCCGGCTTCAGATCGCGGTATGCTGAGATCGCCTCCTCTCCGCTTTGTGCCTCGTGGACCTCGAAACCCCTTGCTGCAAGTGTGTCCCTCAGGGCCCTGACGATGAATGGGGCATCGTCGACCACCAGTATCTTCATGCTGCACCTTCTCAGCTGTTCATCAGATGCGGATTTGATATACAGTATATCGGCCGGATATCCTATAGTTTACTAATTTTCATAGTATGAGAATTGCTAAGATAAACGCAATGAGACAATTTCAGAGACAAAAGTAAAAACTATTTTAGACAGATGGTAACCTATTTTACCTATCAGTGTATACTCTGATGTGGATGATCACAACTAACAATGATAACGTCTCCGCCCTCGGGTGTCAGATACGGCCAGAGCCTCCCAGGGGGATGGCATTGTTCATCCCCCTTTTGTCTTCCTCATCGAGGGCAAACATATCACGCTCCAAGAGATCTCTGGAGAAAGCATTCGTTGGAGGTGAGAGAGGATGGTAACATCAACACCGGATTCGTCCAGTCTTGCCGAGGTTCTCGACAGGATCCTGGACAAGGGAATAGTCGTCGATGTCTGGGCCAGGGTATCCCTGGTTGGCATCGAGATACTGACGGTTGAGGCCAGAGTGGTGGTTGCATCTGTCGATACGTTCCTCCACTACTCTGAGGAGATGGCGAAGATAGAGCAGGCTGCAATCGCTGCGGCCCCACCCGCATGAGGTGAGAGAGGATGGTAACATCAACACCGGATTCGTCCAGTCTTGCCGAGGTTCTCGACAGGATCCTGGACAAGGGAATAGTCGTCGATGTCTGGGCCAGGGTATCCTTGGTTGGCATCGAGATACTGACGGTTGAGGCCAGAGTGGTGGTTGCATCTGTCGATACGTTCCTCCACTACTCTGAGGAGATGGCGAAGATAGAGCAGGCTGCAATCGCTGCGGCTCCGGGAGTTCCTGCCTGAACAGGAACTCCTGATTTTGGGTTATTTTTGGGGTGCGTATGGAAGAGACTGTGGAAGAACTGGTGACGAAGCACACCCGGCGAGAGCTTGAGGAGATGGCAGTTGCGCTCGGAATTCAGAGCCTAGGCGGAACGAAGGCCCAGCTCGCCGAGAGCATAATCGAGGCGAGAAAGAGGGCACAGGAGAAGGCTCCAGTCGGCAAACCAGAGGAGAGAGCTGAACCAGCTGAGACGATGCCATCTGAGGCGAAGAAGGAGATGCCCTCAAAGCCGTCAGAGGTCAAACCAGAGGCACCTGAGAAGCCTCTGGGCAGGGGTGTTCTGGCGAAGGAGGAAGAAATTCGCAGAAAATCCGGGGAGCTGAAGAGAGCCGGAGCTGCCATCCGGGAGGAGGGTGTGGGCAGGATGAGCAAAAGCGTTAGCGCCCTGAAAAAGGCGATAGATGAGCAGGTCTCTGAGAACAAGAAAGGAGTGGCGAAGATCCGCACCGGAGTGCGCCAGATGAAGCTCTCCATAAACAAGAGCACGGACGAGTTCAGAAAGTCAGGGGAGCGCATCAGGGAGGAAGGGACGAAGGAGCTCAATGAGGGGCTGAAGATCTTCAGAGCTGATCTGGACAAACAGATCAAGGAGAACAGAGAAGCAATCTCAAGGATGGGATCTGGGGCAGCAGACATCAGGCAGGCGATGGACAGAATGTCAATCGAGTTCAGGAATTCCGGAGCGCGCATCAGAGAGGAAGGGGCGAAGGAGCTCAATGAGGGGCTGAAGATCTTCAGAGCTGATCTGGATAAACAGATCAAGGAGAACAGAGAGGCAGCCTCCAAGATGAGCGCCGGAGCCAGAGAGCTGCATGCCAGAGCTATCAGCTTCAGGGACGAGGTCTGCAGGTACGCTGAACAGGATGTTGGTAAATACATTAGAGAGTTCTACTACGGGTAAACCCTAGTAGAATTTTTATTGTGATCCGCAGGGGGGTTTCTTATGAGATATGTTGTCACCCATCCGAGGCGCGTGAGGGGGGAGCCTGTTCATCAGACATCACGGGAGAAGAAGCTGCTAGAATCTAAAGAGAATGAAGATGTTGAGGTTAGGGTGCGCACCAGGGAAAAAGCGCGTGATCCAGAGGCACTGCGCAAGGAGATCGAGGAAGCGTATCTGATGCCTGAGGTCGAACACTTTGTGGAGACTCCTGAGGTCAAGGAGATCGAGACCAGAATGGAGCTCTGGCTGGAGGCCGGGTATCCTGTGCATCTGATAGGTCCAACAGGCTGCGGCAAGACCAGCCTTGCGATCCACGTGGCTCGCCAGTTCGGCCGGCCAGTCGTCTGGATAAATGGGGATGAGTCGATAACGACAGCTGATCTCATTGGTGGTTACGCCCAGATAGAGAACGAGAGCGTCCGGGACAAATACATCCACAATGTGTTCAAGAGCAAAGATGTGATAAAGGTTGAGTGGGTCGATAATCCGTTAACCCTCGCATGCAAGTACGGCTACACTCTGATATACAATGAGTTCTCCAGGACGAAGCCTGCTGCAAATAACGTTTTCCTCTCGGTCTTCGAGGAGGGCGTGCTGGAACTGCCGACGAAGTTCGGCGAGGACCGCTACATAAGAGTGCATCCGGATTTCAGGGCAATTCTCACCTCGAACTCGATAGAGTACGCTGGCATTCACAGGCCGCAGGACGCTCTTCTTGATAGAATGGTTGGAATATACACAGACTACTACGGATACGAGACAGAGGTCAAGATAGTCGTCGAGCACACCGGTCTTCCTCAGGGCATGGCACGTAAAGTCGTGGAGATCGTAAGGTACCTGCGCGAGAGGCTCCCCGAGGCTCAGAAGCCGGGGACGAGGGCATGCATAATGATAGGCAAGGGCCTGATGCTGCTGAATGGCAAGCAGGGCATCGGTCTTGATCAGATATGCATAGATGTGATCGCCAGCAAGACCAGCTCGAGGAAGGAGATGGAGGAGAAGAGGGAGCTGGTCTACGAGGCGATATCTGCTGTCCAGGGGGTTTCCGGTGGATAGAGTTGGTGCCATCATACAGGACGTCTATATATCCGGGCTCGGTGCGAGGAGGCCGAAAGGGCTTAAGATCAACGAGACCGAGGCTCTGGTCGTGAGAGCGAAGACCGACGATGGCAGGGTCGCGGCCAGGACATTCTATCTCTGCCTGAAGCCGGATGGAACGCTCGACCTGGAGACGATAGCATCAGGAGCCAGCAGAACGAGGCGCAGGCGGTTTGCCACTTTCCTCAAGTACTACGGCCTGCTTGACAAAAAACGGCGGTACAACCTCAAAGAGGCAATTAAGAGCTGGCGCGGCAGGCATGTTGAGGCTCTGAAGGATTGCGATATGATCTTCGTTCCATAGGTGTTGTATTATGGCAGATAAGCCGGGTCTGAGGGATATGCTCAGAATCGCCAGAACAGCCGCTGAGGAGCTCTTGGACAAGAGGTTCGAATCCATCAGCAGCATATCCAGGACTGATGATGGCTGGATCGTGAATGTGGAGGTTCTCGAGCGGCGGGCGATACCTGATACGCAGGACATCATCGGAAGGTATGAGATGTGCTTCGATGATGCAGGCGAGATCACAGGCTACAGGAGAATGGAGCTGCGCCATCGTGGAAGCCTGGAGAGGATCGATGAGGAGGTGTGAGCTCTGCCGTCAAAGAAGATCCAGAGAGGGCTTTACGTCTACTGCGTTATCAGATCGCCCCAGGCCGAGTTCGGGCCGATCGGATTTGGCGGGAGCAACGTCCACACGCTCGAGTACAGAGATCTGCGGCCGGTTGTGAGCGAGGCGGATCTGAGGGATTATGCGGTCGACGAGAGGGATGTCGAGGTCCACAGAAGGGTCGTGAAACGGGTCATGGAGGAGCATGATGTCCTCCCAGTCGCATACGGCATGATCTTCAAAAGCAAAAAGAATCTCACTGTGGCCATGAGCGCTGGATATACAGCGATGAAGAAGGCCTGGCCTGTGGTTACGGGAAAGGTCGAGCTGGGCGTCAAGGTCTTCAGGCCGAAGGGCGTCGAGCTGAACGGAAGGGCGGAGGAGATCAGAAGAGATATCATCCAGCGGCTCACAGCGGTCTCTGTGGACTTCAAAGATCTCAAGCTCTTCAGCGATCGTCTTCTTCTCAACACAGCATTTCTCGTGGAACGCTCCAGGATCGATGAGTTCTCAGAGCGTGTCGGAAGCGCGATAGCAGAGCATGACCTGAAGACTAGTTATTCCGGGCCGTGGCCTCCATACAACTTCGTCGATATACACATCCTCGGGAAGAATAGGAGGGGCTTCAGATAGCGGACAAATCGAAAGAGGATCGCGGTATCTGCGACGATCTCATTAATCTGATAAGAGAGATGGATGAGAAGTTTCTCCCAACAGGCCAGATTTCGGGCGGTACTCGCGGCCCGTTCTTCTCTGCCTTAAAATATAAGATCTCAATCTGCTCGCTGGATGCATTTGCCAAAAGATGATGGAAATGACTAGAAAGTCCAAAGTGATGGAGAACAGAGGGATCCAGCACTCAAAGGTCGTAGCGCACCGTGTGAGACTCCGGGATGATATCATACCGTACCTCAGATCCAGGAGGAGGGAGCTGAAGAGAGAGGCTGCAGCTCACAGGCTCAGGATACAGGGTTCCTGGAATGAGAGGATGACGCATGCTAGGAGACATCTGCTCGAGGTCAAGATGAAACACAGATCCACAATCGCCCAGCACAAAAGGAGGATCGCCGAGCTGCGATCCAGATGATCGCGCATGAAAACAGCTGCAGCCAAAACATTGTGTGGCTTTGAGACACTCAACGAGCACCGTCGATCCGTGGCTATGTGGGATATTGGTTTGCATTTTGGTGAACATTATGTCGGATGGCTATGATGAGCGTTTAGACAGGATAGAGCGCAGGCTTGATGAGATCGAGAAGGCCCTTAGAGCGCTGAAAGAAGGCCCTGCCAAGGAGGGCGCTGGGAAGGAGAAAGCGGTGGAGGAGCCCTCGATAGTCAGTGGCATTGTGAGCCAGTTTATACCTGGGCTTGGCGGGATAATAAAGGCGCTTGAGGCATCATCTCCGGAGTTCAAGAAGAGGATAGCTGAGACGGACGCCGAGGTACGCCACCGAATAGAGGTCGGCTGGAGCAGCAAGCCAGTGGTCGATTACAACATCTCGGTGAGACCTCTGAGCAGCAGACCGGGTGCGCGAAGACCGCCAGCAAAACCGCCTGAGGTCAGAATACCTGGAGCTCCGAGGAAGGAGCCGATAATCGATGTAATGGATGAGGGGGACTGGATAACAATCGTCGCGGAGCTTCCAGGGGTCGATGAAGATGATCTCTCTGTCTCTGTTAGAGATGGGGTTCTGGAGATCAGGGCAGGAGAGTTCTCGAGAGAGGTGAGGCTCCCCCCTGATGCCGGTAAGATAAGCAGCAAGAGTTTCAAGAACAACATACTGCAGCTCAGGATAGAACGTATCAGAGGCTGACAGGCCTGCATTGTTCACACCATTCAGCTCGCGCACCGAGCCAACGCAATTCCTCACGCTGAAGATGGATTGTGGCTCGAATCATCGAATGAACTGCCCCGAAAGGACATCTAGCGGAGCGGTACTTCCTTAAATGACGTGGACTCAAAGAGCACACAATCTCGCTGAGGATAGAGGCATCGATGGTGCGCATGGACCCGTGCATCTATATCTAGATGTTAACCACCTTTATTCAGATCTGATGGCTCAAATGCAATCGATTTTGCGTGATGTTCTGATAAATTAAATCAAAAATGTCTCAGTCCCTGAAAGATCGAAGATATCATAAATACGTAACAGTTATAAGTAATTAGATTACTATGTCTCTAGCATCTTTGGGAGGGGCTCTGATAGAAGAAACAAACCTCGGGCATGAGGAGCAGGAGGAGATCCTGAGCAGGTTCGTGAAGCCGAACAAGGATATTCTGATCCTCTCAATACTCAGAGAGCGTCCGATGTGCGGCTACGACCTCATCAAGGAGATCTACAAGAGGTACAATGTTCTTCTGAGTCAGGGTACTGTGTATCCCATACTCTACTCGATGGAGGCTGAGGGCATTCTGAGAGCGGAATATAGCAGAGGCAATATGAGAACCAAGTTTTACTCGCTTACTCCAAAGGGGCAAGAGGTGATGAGGCTAAAGATGGGTAGTATGGTCAACGCTCTGGAGTACCTACTCTCGTTTTTGAAGGAATGATGCTGAGAACGTGTGTTGAAGGTCTGGATCGCGTGCTGGAGACAGATCCCCCTCCTGCCTCTGTCTTGCTGGTGACCGGAGGGGAGGGCACGTTGAAGTCCAGCCTGGTGCTGGCGATGATGTCTCGATACCTCGAGTTCAGCGGGGGGCATGGTCTCTATACGAGCCTCGAGCAGACTAGGGAGAGCCATGTCAGGAACATGGAGAGCATCGGAATAAGATGCCATGAGCATCTGCACATATTCGACTACAGGGATATGCGGGTGGAGTGGAGGGAGCAAAGCCTTGACATGTTCAGGGTGACGAGGGATATCCTCGATACATACCTGGAGAAGTATCGTGATCTCATGATCTTCGCCATAGACTCTCTCAATGCTCTTTACACATTATCTCCAAAGGCGGATCTTCGCAGAAATATCTATGACTTCCTGACAGAGCTCAAGGACAGAGGCCTGACATCCATTCTGATACTAGAGACGGACGGGGGCGCGGGGAACAGTGGGGAGAAGTTTCTCTCGGATGGCATAATAGAGGTGGGCGTGATCGAGAGCACAGAGGGCGTCAAGAGGTATCTTCAGATCAGAAAGATGCGCGGAGCGAGACATCAGATGGAGAAGCACCACCTCGTGGTGAAGCCAGGCGGCCTCGAGGTTCTCGGCCCGATATACGGATGAGTGCGCAGACGTTTCCGATCGGGCATCTCTGAGAGCTGATATTCGTAACATCTCAAGGTGGATTACAGGTCTCTATTCGACCTCAAGTTCTTTCAGGATTTGAGAATCATCTTGATACATTTCATGAGACATAACACGAAATTATTTCAGACAGATGACAAGGTATTTTTTCTCAGGCTAAAAGATATCATCAGGAGGTCCTGATGGTTGTTCGTCATAGATGATCTTCTTCTGAGAAGCGTCGGCATCTCCGTCCCGGGCCTCGATCTGATCTGGACGCTGGAGCAGATCAGAGGATACGCCCAGCGCGAGCTGTACAACCCTGAGCGGATCAGGAATCAGATAAAGGAGATAAGGCTGCTGTACGAGTTCGGAGAGCTGAGCCACGAGGAGTACTTGGAGAGGACTGAGCAGCTGATGCAGAGGCTCAGGATAGCGGAGGAGTTGCAGAGGTGATCCGCAGTGATGCCTGATCAATGCTCTGAGTGCACAATCAGAGCGTTCTGGAGGAGAATGTAATGGTACTTCCTGAGAAGGATTCGGACCGCGGGCTGGCCGGCGCGATCGACCGGATACTCGACAAGGGGCTGGTGATAAATGCGGACATCACCGTCTCCGTGGCCGGAGTCGAGCTGCTCGGAATAAAGGTTAGGGCTGCGCTTGCATCATTCGAGACGGCTGCAAAATACGGCCTGGAGTTTCCATCCGGGATCAGCTGCACGACCGCTGCGTGGCGGGATGCGATGCTCGACAAGGAGGAGTGCCCGCAGTGCGGAAAGAAGGTGCAGCGCGAGGAGCTTCTGCACGAGGGCTGCCCGTGGTGTGGATGGACGAGCGCGCTGGCCAGGGATAGGATGCTGAAGATGCCATTCGTTTTAAAAGATGACTATGGAACCTGAGAGGTGCACAAACGCAGGCCTTGTCGATCTCCTCGACAGGATACTGGACAAGGGGGTCGTGCTGAATGCGGATGTGATCATATCAGTCGCCGGTGTGCCACTGATCGGCCTCAACCTCAGGGCTGCGCTTGCAGGTATGGACACCATGCTCAGGTACGGCATATGGGAGGACTGGGATGCGGCCCAGAGAGCATGGGAGACGGAGAGGCGAAAGCTGAGAGATCCCACCAGGAACCTTCTGAGTGGAGGCGAGGAGATACGCCTGAGGGCCTTCGGCACGTGCTGGCACTCCACTGGAATATACCAGGCCTGGAGGCCCGGAGAGATCTGTGTCACGAACAGACGAATTTTTGCGTTCAGAAAGGAGCCCTTCGAGATACTTTTCGCAGCATGCTACGAGGATATAGAGGGGTTTGCCGTAGAACGGGAAGAGATCATGGCAAATGGAGAGACAGAGTGCCTGCATATCCACCTGAAGGATGGCACGATGACAAAGCTCCATTCAGAAGACGTTCATTCGCTCAAAGATGCTGCCGAAAGTGAGATGTGCGCCCTTGGATTGCTCCGGGAAGGGTATGGTGGGAGGAGCCAGATCCCGAACATGAGCGATGCGGTTTGCGAGAGGGAAAGAGTTCTGTTGAGGCTCTGAAATCCCTGGAGCATAACATGTCCCTAACCATCGATGAGAACAACCTGAAGCAGGGCCTCCTCGGGCTCGTCATAGCGCTCGTCGAGGTTATAAGAGATGCCCTTCGAATACAGGCAATCAGGCGGATGGAGTCGGGACTTCTAACCGAGGATGAGATGAACAGGCTTGGGGAGGCTCTGATGGAGCTGGACATCGCGATAGAGGAGATAAAAAGAGAGCAGGGGATAACGGAATCCGTAAAGGCGGTCCGTGACGGCCTGGATGAGATCGTGGACGATCTCCTGGACAGAATGATCAATCCGGAGAGGTGGAGGGAGGAGGTGGAGCATGAACGATGAGCTCAGAGAGGCGATCGCTGGTATTGTCAGGGAGGAGATCAGGTCGGTAGGGGAGGAGATGGCTTCTGTGATATCAGAGGTCGTTCGATCCGAGCTCATGCCTGCACTCAGGGCTGCGATAAGAGAGGCGATAGCGAGAGAGCTGAAACTCTATGCATCCGCATCTAGCGTCGAATCGGGTGATATCTCTAAGGGCAGCGATCTGTCACTTCCAAATGGCGTAGGGCGATCAGCCACAGGATCAGAGCCGGAGGCAGCTGAGATCGCGAGGCCTGCGGATGGGACAGGGCTTTACCTCTACGGGCTTGCAGATGCGAGCACAGCTACGAGCCTTGGCAGAATAGGAATCGAGGGGTGTGAGGTATACACAATCCCGCATGAGGGCATATCGGCGATAGTTCATATCTGCCCATTAGAGCCATACAAGAGCGATGATGATGAGACTGTAAAGAGATGGGTTAAAACGCACCAGCAGGTCTTAGACCTCGCAGCCGATAGGTTCGGAACTGTGCTGCCATTCGGCTTCGACACGATAATAGCGCCGAAGGACACCCTCACAGCTGAGGAGGTCCTGAAGAGATGGATCTCGGATGAGCTCGATGATATAAGGAGGAAGATGGATGGGATACGGGGCAAGAGGGAGTACGGAATTCAGATATTCTACGATCCAGCCGTCTTCAGCGAGAGGATCGAGAAGGAGAGCGAGGAGGTGCGGAGAATAAAGGAGGAGATAGCGTCCAAACCACCCGGGATCGCATACATGTACAGGCAGAAGCTCGAGACCGCTGTTAGAAGGAAGATGGATGAGCTGATGGGCGCGTACTTCAAGGATTTTTACGACATGATCAGCGGGAAGGTCGATGATATCAAGGTAGAGAAGGTGAAGAAGACCGATGGGGAGATGGTCATGATGATGAACCTCTCTGTGCTCGCCAGCGACGAGAAGGCCCTTGGCCAGGTCCTTGATGAGATAGATGGAGAGCCGGGGATCTCGGTTCGCTTCACAGGGCCGTGGCAGCCATATTCTTTCGTCTGACTGGCGACTCTGTTTTGCCGAAAGCGCTCCAGGGGGAAGGTGTTCGAGAATTCGGCTGTGTATTTGTATTATTGAAATCAACAGCATTTGGCCTCACATGCTGTGTTGAATAATTAAGAGCTCTAAGGTCGAGAGCTATCGATTTTTACTAGAATTGCAATTCGTATGAATCCCGCCTCTACTATCGGGTTCTCAAACATTATTCAACACAGCAGCCTCACAGAATTCATGAGGAATTGTGCATTTTGGCAGCGATTCCCGGGAGGCGATCCGATGAGCCCACGGCCCGATCATCTTCGAGGACCGATACGTTTATCTGACCCTTCTGTTCTCTACCCATTGAGGGCAGGTAGATCAGCTGGAAGATCGCTACCTTGGCATGGTAGAGGCCTCGGGTCCGAATCCCGACCTGTCCATTACATCGAGTTCTGTTTGAAAAATCAAAGCGAGGATTGTCTCTCCTCATCCGTTAACCCAACTTGCTCGCCGGCGTCTTATCAGCAACGTGATTTGGTCGAGCGCTTCTGGCAGCTCAACGTTATGCCCTCTCCTGGCTGATGGGGGTGCTCAACCCATGTGACAGGAGAGGCCGAAAGGATGAGCGCTTTGATGTGCTTCATCGATAGCTTCTGGCTCTTTGACACAAGTCCGGTGATGATCCTCAGAACCATCAGCTCTGAGCCTCGCTCAGAAGCGTGAAGTATCTTCTGATTATCTCCCTGTGCTTCGGTGGCAGGCTCTCGATATAAACCTCAGATGGGACCGCGACCCCCTGGCCCGGCGGGCCCGCTCTGAAAAGCCGCTCCGTCGCCTCGGTGGGCCTTGCCCTGGATCCAACGCCTGATCCCGGATAGAGCTCAAGCTCCAGTTTGGTCTCAGAGAGCACAGCAAGAGAGGGTTTGCCGTATATGCTGACGTTATCCCTTATCTCAGACACAGGCTGCTTTGAGCCGAGAAGGTCTTCCGCGATCTCTCTTATCCCGCCAACCACTCCGAGATTCGCAGGCGTGATCTCCTCCGAGATGCTGCTGGATACCACAACCGCAAGTGTCAGCATGGCGAATACCAGCAGCAACCTCTTGTGGAGCCTGCTGGTGTCGAGAATATCCCTATCTGATATCCCGGAAAGTATGTGCCTGAGCTCCTGCGCTAGGCTCCTCATCACTATGCTGTCATGAAATCTATTATCGTAAGCTGCCTTCAGCTTCTCGGAGAGTCCCTCCTCAAAGAGATCGAAGACTCTGATCCTGCGCCTTCTTCTTATGAAGTGCGAGATTATCGTTCCAATTACGAGCGATACGACGACTGGTGAATGCTCTAGCGGCGTGCCGCTCCAGTAGAACCTGAAGTAAGCCACAACGCCTATCGGTATGAAGATGATGTAAAGAGCGATGGCGATCGCCAGCGCCTCCAGTGCGGATATCTTCCTCTCGAATCCCCTGCAGGCATCGCTGAGCCTCTTCAGATCCAGCAGAAACTCATATGTGACGATCTCAGATCTCTGTGGCATTGCTGCGATCCTCAGATGCACGGCATCCAGTCGACGCTGATCTCCCCTGCTGTGCTGTTGTTCCAGAGCTGGATGAACTTCTCTATGGAGAACACCCCTGTCAGATCCTCGATGCTGCGGCCGTACACCCCTCTCGAATCGGCTGATAGCCATCCGATGTGCGCGCTCCCGATCACATTCGATCTGATGTTCGCCTCGAGGACGCCGTTCTGTGAAGGCTGGGCAGTGCCGCCAGAGATGGTTCTCACCTCCGTGAACCTCTCCAGCCGCTCCACACTCGTGTAGCTCTCGGAGAGCGCCGAGCCGCCGCTCACAATGAACAGGCTCTCCGAGAACCTCGGATCCTGGCCCGCCGCATAGTTCACCGGCACAGGGAATGCGCAAGAGATGCCCACGAACACCACACACAGAGCAATCAGAGCCGATGCTTTCATGCTTTAACGGTACACATTCGTCGATTAAATACTAATCGCGCCCCTGCTCTCCGGACAGGATCGACTTCCCCTCATCGACCACTATGTAATCCTTTATCGCACAGACCGCGCTGAAGGGGATTCGAACAAATCTGCCGTCCGCCCTGTACTTCACGCGGCTCAGGTTGCGGTCAGGTTTGACAACAAGATCCACGAGCTCGCCTGTATCCAGATTGAAGGTTATGTTCTCCAGCTCTCCCAGGACGATGCCATCCACTGTGACTATCTCCTTGCCGGCGAGATCCGAGGCGAAGATCTTCTTCATAATACCTCCTGAGTGCAGGGATTGCAGGGGCTCTCCAGAAGCATCCGAATCCATCACCTGTAACCTATGAGCGAGCTCGACTCGACCCTGCCGCCGCCCCTGAACCGCTCGCTTATCCTCTCGTAGTAGCTTATCATGCTCTCCTCCACGCTCGGCCTGACCCTCTTCAGGGCCTCAAGGTAGTGCCTCATCTCGACGATCTTTGCGTTCTCGTTCTCTCTGAGCGCGAGCAGCACAGCCTCTCTGCACAGAGCGCCGAGATCTGCGCCGACGTATCCGTCTGTGAGATCCGCAAGCTCCTCAATGCTGACATCCTCTGCGTTTGGAATTCTGGAGGTGTGAATCCTGAGGATCTCCAGCCTGCCGTCACGATCCGGCGGGCCGATCATTATCAGCCTGTCGAACCGTCCCGAGCGGAGAAGAGCCGGGTCTATCATGTCAGGCCTGTTGGTCGCTCCGATCACGATCACGTTCTTCAGATCCTCCAGGCCGTCCATCTCTGCCAGCAGCTGGTTGACGACACGCTCGGTGACACGCGACCCATCGTCCATGCCTCTCATGGGCGCTATCGCATCGAGCTCATCGAAGAATATTATCGCGGGCGAGACCTGCTTCGCCTTTCTGAATATCTCCCTTATCGCCCTCTCAGACTCCCCCACCCACTTCGAGAGGAGCTGCGGTCCTCTGACGGAGATGAAGTTCGCGTTCGTCTCGTTTGCCACCGCCTGCGCTATGAGTGTCTTGCCCGTTCCCGGCGGGCCGTAGAGCAGTATGCCCTTCGGGGGCTTTATCCCCATCTGCTCAAACCTCTCAGGTCTCTTTAGAGGCCACTCTATCGCCTCTATCAGCTCCTGCTTGATCTGCCCCAGTCCGCCGACGCTCTCCCAGGTGACCTTCGGAAGCTCCACCAGAACCTCCCTCATCGCGCTCGGCTCGATCTCCTTTAGCGCCATCTCAAAGTCATCCCTGGTAACCTTCATGCTCTCCACGATCTCAGGGGGTATATCGTCCTCTGTTCCGAGGTCCGGGAGGTACCTGCGGAGAGCCTTCATCGCGGCCTCCTTGCAGAGAGCGGCGATGTCTGCCCCGACGAACCCGTGAGTCCGGTTCGCCAGCTCCTCGAGGTTCACGTCATCTGCAAGCGGCATGTTCCTCACGTGGATCTGGAGTATCTCCACGCGATCGTCCCTGTCGGGAACGCCGATCTCGATCTCCCTGTCGAATCTGCCGGGCCGCCGCAGCGCTGGATCTATGGCGTCTATCCGGTTCGTGGCACCTATTACCACGAGCTGGCCGCGCTCCTTGAGCCCGTCCATCATCGCAAGGAGCTGCGCCACCACCCTCCTCTCGACCTCTCCAGTGACCTCGCTGCGCTTCGGAGCTATCGAATCAAGCTCGTCTATGAATATTATGGAGGGCGTGTTGCTGTTCGCCTCCTCGAATATCTCGCGGAGCCTCTGCTCGCTCTCTCCGTAGTACTTGGACATTATCTCTGGTCCTGCGATGCTGAAGAAGCTGGCTCCGCTCTCATTGGCAACTGCCTTCGCTATCAGGGTCTTTCCTGTGCCCGGCGGCCCGTAGAGAAGAACGCCCTTTGGCGGATCGATCCCCAGCTTTCTGAAGACCTCCGGGTGCTTCATGGGAAGCTCGATCATCTCCCTGACCCGCTGGACCTCGGCCCGCAGCCCTCCGACGCTCTCGTATGTGACTCCGGTCGCCTTTATCGAGCCGACGCCGCGCGCAGGCTTGTCCATCAGGAGTATCTCGGTCCGGTCTGTTATCACGACGATCCCGCCGGGATCAGTGGCTGTCACAACGAGGGGGATAGCCTCCATCCTGCCCAGGAATGCCTGGCCGGATGTGCTCATCACCGGCAGTATATCGCCCGCGACCACAGGACGCTTGAGGGTCTGTCTCTTTATCATATCCACCGCGTCCGGGCCGAACTGCATGTGCGAGCCAGCGGGCGGTGCCAGGACTATCCTGGTCGCGTCGCTGTATCTGGCCTTTCTCACCTTCACGCGATCGCTTATCCCAACTCCCGCGTTCTGCCTGATGAAGCCATCTATTCTTATATAATCTTGAATCCAGTCCTGCCTGTCCGCGCGCCAGACCTTAGCTGCTGTGATCTTCTTCCCCTCTATCTCTATGATATCTCCCGGGGAGAGGCGCAGGGTAAGAAGCGCGCTCGGATCGAGCCTGGCTATGCCTCTGGCAGAGTCGTTCGGATAGGCCTTCGCCACCTTGAGCTGAAGTTCTTTGACTTCCCACACGATACGTGATTATATGATTAACATTATTTAGATTTATCTAGCAGGAGCGAGGAGCAGCAGGTCGGCTGATGCTAAGGCCAGTCAGTTTTGCAGTGTAGGGGGTTGTCGGCAAAACGATCCGCAGCTATCCTCCAGACTGCAAAAACCGCCCGGCCTTTCACGCCAGCCAGGATGTGCTGAGCTATACCGCCGGCTGCTGCTGCGTCACGCAGTGAACTGTGCCGAGGCCGTAGACCATTGCCCGCGCGTCGATTCCCACGACCTCTCTCTCAGGAAAGATTGCACCAATGATGCCCAGAGCCCTCTCGTCGTTCCTGTGGCCGAATACCGGGACGAGCACCGCTCTGTTCCCGATGTAGAAGTTTGCGTAGCTTGCGGGCAGCCTCTGCTCATCTCCAACATAACCAGGCATCGGCAGGCGGATCACCTCAAGCGGGTTTCCATCCTGGTCTGTCTCATGTCTGAGAATCTCGCAGTTCTCCCGCAAAGGCTCATGGTTCTCATCATCTTCATCATCCTCGAATGCGACGACCACCCTTCTGGGGGATACAAATCTCGCCACATCATCGATATGCCCATCGGTGTCATCGCCTGCTATTCCCCTCCTGAGCCAGATTATCTTTCTGACCCCCAGATACTCCCTCAGGCAGAACTCTATGTCCCATTTACTCATGTGAGGATTCCTGTTCGGATTCAGAAGGCACTGCTCTGTGGTAAGGAGCGTTCCGGAGCCGTTGACGTCTATCGACCCGCCCTCAAGCACGACCCCCGGGCGGAAGCACCTGACGCCAAGATCGCGCGCGATGTGACATGGTATCTTCACATCGCCCATGAGCTCGCAGTACTTCCCACCCCATGCGTTGAAGCTCCAGGCGACCATCCCAAGGCGTTTTTCGTTTCTGTTCACGACAAATGTGGGGCCGTAGTCTCTGAACCAGACGTCCGCGTAATCTATGGTGTGAATTCTCAGGCGGCTCATCCTGACATCCCGCTGGAGGATATGCTCCACCCGCTCGCGCATCTCCTCATCTCTCACCAGCAGGTTCACGATCTCTCCAACATGGAGCGCTTTTATCATCGAGAGGTATGCCCGCTCCACAGACTCGATATCCTGGAATGTATCGGTGTCATGGGGCCAGGCGAGCCAGACTGCATCATGCCTCTCCCACTCCGCCGGCATGTGGTAGCCCTCGCCCCTCGGCGTCGCAGAGCGCCTCTCAGGATCCATCACAAGGGTGCGGTATGCATCAGGCCGCCTGTTCCTGAGGAACCCCCAACCCTCCCTGACCATCAAGTTCTTCGAGAGATCGAGATCTGCGAGAACGATCTCCTCATCAGAGCCGGCATGGGCGATGAAGCTCCCGAACGAGTCGCATACGAACGATCCTCCCCAGAATTCTATCTCGCCCTCCCCGCCCACCCTGTTCACTGCGGCCACGTGCACTCCATTCGCTATCGCATGACCGCGCTGGACCGTCTCCCAGGCGGCCTGCCAGTCGCCCTCTGCCTCCTCCACGCCTCTTATCCTGCCGATGGCGGTCGGATAGAAAATTATGTCCGCACCTTCCAGTACGACAGAGCGGGCCGCCTCCGGGAACCACTGGTCATAGCATATCAGTACCGCGAGAGAGGCATGGCGCGTCCGGAAGACCCTGAAGCCGTCCCCCTGGGAGAAGTATCTCTTTTCATAGAACATCGGGTCGCATGGTATGTGGGACTTCCTGTAGACGCCTGCGATCGAGCCGTCAGCATCGATGACAGCTGCAGAATTGTAGTAAATGCTGCCACACCGCTCGAAGAGCGGGACTATCACAACCACATTCCTCAGGGCCGCTAGCCTCGAGAATGCGGTGGTCGATTCACCTGGGATCGTCTCAGCGTAGTGCTGGACCTGGGCACTCTCCTCCCTGGGAAAGTACGGCGTCCTGTAGAGCTCCGGAAGGCAGACGATCTCCGCGCCCCTCTCCGCAGCACTCTCTACCAGATCTACAGCCCTAGCTAGATTGAGGTCCAGGTCCTCAGTGACTCTGGTCTGGACAAGACCCACCCTCACCATGGATCTGCTCGCAGCATCAGGATTCTGCAGTGACTGTCGGCTCCGGCACAGCAGCTGGCTGTGGGACCTCTCCAGGCCCTGCAAGTATCTCCGTCTTCCTTATCTCGACTCTCCGGAGGGGATAAACAGCTTTCGCGTCCTTGTATATATCAAGCGATAGCTTGCCCAGCACGACCTCCTGGATGAGGCCATTGAGGTCTATGTTCCCGGCCTTGGAGAGTATGACCTGCCGCGAGATCTCCCTTATGGCCTTGACCTGATTCGCTCTGGCCCTCTTGACGGTGAAACAGCTCGGCTTGACCCTGACCAGATACCCATCGCTTGTCATCACATCGACCACGGCATCGATACGCGATGTCCTGCGCTTGACGAGGGATCTGATGTAATCTGTGGTCATCTCGTGACCGATGAACTTCGTGTATGCTGTGTCACCGGCCACAGCATCTATCTTGAACCTGAGCTTTGTGTTCTGCTTCGAGAAGTTGTTTGTAAGGTCGCCCAGCGTGGTCTCGATCACACGGCCGAGAAGCTTGTTCGGGTCGTTTGCGAGCGTCTCGCCAACAGGCGTGCGCCCGAACATCTCAGGTGCGAGGACCTTGTACCACTGCTTGACCTTTGCCCTTTCTACTTTCCTCTGTACCCTTCTAGCCAATAAACATCCTCCAGACAATGAATAGCAATCCGAGATCCAATCAGGCTAACCATATATAAGCTTATCCAGTGGCAGCCGGGTCCCGGTAAGCAGAAAATTGTAAAATGAGATCGATCCGCCTAATTGTTCAGCTCAAGGGTTTTGGATAACGTGCCCGCCTCGAGGCTGAGCAGTTGACCGATCCATTATCGATCCTGCAGAGCTTCCCATCTCAGCGATTCATGCATGCAACTCATCGGAGGGTATCAGGGAGGACTCTGACCAGGTGCGCATCATGGCACGATCTTCGAGATATCGAGCTCCAGGATATCTGAGGCGCCTGCCTTCTTGAGCTGTGGTATCAGCAGATTGATATCATTTTTATCGACGACGCTCTCGATCGCATAGTAGCCCGAGTTGTAGAGCTTTGAGATCGTGGGGTGCTTCATGCTTGGGAGTATTGAGATGACCTGCTCTATGTTCTTCTCCGATACATTCATCTTGAGCAGGGCTTTGCCTCTGGCCCTGATCACCGCTGAGAGCAGGGTCTCCACAGCCTCGATCTCCTCTCTCTTGGATGGATCTGACCAGCTCTGCTGGTTTGCTATCAGCTCTGAGGTCGACTCCATTATGACGTCGATTATCTTCAGCCCGTTCTTGATCAGTGTAGAGCCTGTCTCCGTGAGATCTACAACAACATCCGTGAGCTCCGGAACCTTCGCCTCGGTGGCCCCGTAGGAGAACTGCACCTCAACCGGTATGCCCAAATTCTCGAAATAGCTTCTGGTGATGTTCGGGTACTCTGTCGCGACCCTGCTGCCCGGCGGTATCTCTCTGGAGGAGCTGATCGGCATCGACTCTGGCACCGCGACGACGACCTTAACAACCCCAGGCCCCTGTTTTCCGTAGTTCAGGTTGGCCACGGTCACAACATCTGCTCCGGACTCAACAATCCAGTCTGTGCCTGAGATGCCCAGATCGAAGTATCCCTTGCTCACATAGGTCGGGATCTCCTGCGGCCTCAGTATCTTCACCTTGCCAATTCTGGGGTCGTTTATCCTGGCGTTGTACTCCCTCTCCGTCCTGCGCACCTCAAGGCCCGCTCTCTCGAAGAGCTCGAGCGTCTGGTTGAGCAGGCTACCCTTTGGAATTGCTATGTCTATCATGGGCTATCCACACACCCCTCAGAACAGGGAAGATATATGTTTTGCAGGGGGTAGATCACACCAGCCTTATCGTCTCCAGGTTCATCGGAGCCGATGTCGGTATCCTGTACTTCTTGTATATCGAGCTCGCGAGATCCAGGCAGTTGCTCTCATCGCCGTGGTTTGTGATTATCCTGCTGGGCTTGGGATAGACCCTTCTCACGTACTCCATGAGCTGATTCCTGTCAGAGTGGCCCGAGAATCCATCCACGGTGATTACATCCATGTTCATCTTGACCGTCTGAGTCTTCCCCTCGACAGTGAGCGGTATCTCCTTCCATCCCTTCTGGATCCTTCTCCCAAGAGTGCCCTCGGCCTGGTATCCGACTATCACGAGCGTGTTCTTCTCGTCCGGCCCGAGACCCTTGAGGTACTCCATTATCGGCCCGCCGTTCAGCATGCCGCTTGTGGCCAGGATGACCGCAGGCTCGCCATTTATGATCTCGTCCCTCTGCTTGGAGTTCTCGACCTGGACGAAACACTCGGCGAGGAACGGGTTTATCCCCTTGTGGAAGATCATGTCTCGCAGCTCATTGTTAAGGTACTCCGGATAGCTTGTGTGTATCGCTGTGGCCTCGTAGATCATGCCGTCCAGGTAGACGGGGAACTCCTCGATCAGGCCCTTCCGTATTGCCTCCTCGAGCACCACCATCACCTCCTGGCTCCTGCCGACAGCGAACGCAGGTATCACAACCTTCCCGCCCCTGCCTATGGTCTCCCTGACGACTCTGAGCAGGTGATTTTCAGCGTCCTTTCTCGAAGGCTGAATGCTGTTGGCTCCTCCGTATGTCGCCTCTATCACAAGAGTCTCAAGCCTGGGGAAGCTGTTGACTGCAGGGTCAAAAAGCCGCGTCCTCTCGTACTTGAAGTCGCCTGTGAATGCGACATTGTACAGACCGTCGCCGATGTGGAAGTGCGCTATCGCAGATCCAAGGATGTGCCCTGCGTTATGCATCGTGAGCTTTGTGTCAGGAGCGATATCTGTGACGTCTCCGTAGTTCAGGGTTATCGTGTGCTTCAGAGCCTCTCGTATCATCGATGATTCATAGGGAAGCCTCTTGCCCTCGCGCCCAGCCACCTCGATGTAGTCAAGCTGTAGAAGCACATACAGATCTCTTGTGGGCGGCGTGCAGTAAATGGGCCCCTCGTAGCCGTACTTGTAAAGCATCGGGACGAGCCCGGAGTGATCGAGGTGAGCATGCGTTAACACAACCGCATCGATCTGGCTCAGCGGATAGACCTCGGGAACATAAAGGTATGGAGTCGCGCTGTCATCAGATCCGACGTTTATCCCACAGTCGATGATGATCTTCGACTCCGGGGTCGAGAGAAGCATACAGCTCCTTCCGACCTCCCGGCATCCGCCGAGCGTCGATATCCTGACCCACTGATCCTTCGAGGCTATATCTCTGTGTATCTTCCTGCCGATGGATCTGAGTATGCTCTTGCGCTCGGTCTGAACAGATCTCAGGTAGTCCTTGATGTTTGCGATGGTCGACGACCTGACCGGCGGAGTCCTCACCACCTTTGGCGTCCAGCCTATCAGCTTGGTTATCTCCCTCAGTGTTGCGCCGTGCCTCCCGATGACCAGCCCGGGTTTCTCGGCCTCTATGATCACCTCACCGGTCTCCCCATCGAAGTAGTAGTTTGTGAGAGCCGCCTCCTTCGGCACGACCTCCTGTATCCTCTTTATGGCCTCCTCAGGGTCCATCAGCACCTTCAGATCTGGCCTGACCACAACCCTCTTCCGGAGGTCCTTGGCCAGGGATCGTATGATCTCACCGTCGTCAGCAAGCCGCCTCGGATCGTCTGTGTATATTACCAGCTCAGGGCCCTCAAACTCCAGACCTGTGACGTTAATATCTGCAGGCAACTTGCTCTGAATCCTGCGCCTGAGCTCTGATAGAACATCCTCAACCGACAAAAGAACACACCCAAAAATAGTTCAAAGAGATCTCACGATCTCCTCCACCTCGGAGGTTGGAACTTCCTCATATCTGTCCTTTGTGATCCTCACGAGAGCTATACCATTGCCCGAGGCCGAGTCGCGCTTCATGGCAGTGTGGACCGCCCTGACACACAGCACCGAACCTTCCTTAATGCTGAGACCAGGCTTGTAAAGAGACTCCAGAACGCCATACGCAATGGGCGAGCCTGAGCCTGTGGAGACGATGTCGTGCTCCTCTATCTGTCCCCCAAGCGCATCGAGTGAGAATATCTTCGGCCCCATCTTGTCAACGCCACCGACCACAAGCTGCACCAGAAACGGGAAGTACCGGCGCGCGCTGAGGATGTTCGAGAGGAGAGATGTTATGGCTTTAATGGTGAGCGGCTCGCCCCTCTGCATCCTGTAGAGCCTCGCCTCAGCCTGTATCATCCTCACAAGGGCCTGGGCATCGCCAACAACCCCTGCAGTGGTAAGCCCTACGAGGTCGTCGATCTGGTAGATCTTCTTAGCTGTCCTGCTGGCTATAAAGCTGCCCATGGTGGCACGGCTCTCTGAGGCGAGAACCACACCCCCATCACAGACTATGCCAACCGTTGTTGTACCTTTGAACGCCTCGACCATCTAGATACCTCGTACTAAAACTAGAAAACGACAGGCTCTCATCTATTCCGGTCCATATATAAACTTTCTCATCCGAGGGGGGACCTATGGCACTGCTCTTGTAATTTGTCGCCGAGTTCGCATCGATTTCAGACGCACGCGACTCTGGATGTGGTGTTATGCAGGTGCACGATTCATGACAATTTGGTTGTTCAAGCACACGGCCGCAGCGCCCGTTGGGAAGCAGAATCCAGGAGCTTAATGTTTCATAATTTTTAAGAAAATTTATCAAATATCTTTTTATAAGAAATTTCTTATCTGGTTTTCAGGTGATTTGATTGGCAATAGATGCAGGGGATACAGCCTGGATCATGATCTCAGCTGCACTGGTGATGCTCATGACGCCAGGCGTCGGCCTGTTCTACGGCGGGCTTGTCCGCTCCAAGTCTGTGATCTCGATGATATCTCTGTCGATCCTGGCGATCTCTCTGGCCAGCATACAATGGGTGCTGGTTGGATACAGCCTGGCATTCGGCTCAGATATCCTGGGCATCATAGGTGGTCTGGATTTCATCTTAATGCGCAACGTTGGAATGAGCGAGGGCCCTCTGGCCGGAACGGTTCCGCATCTGGCGTACATGATGTTCCAGCTGGTCTTCGCGGCCGTAACCCTTGCCATACTCACATCTGCTGTGGCCGAGCGGATCAAGCTCAGCTCGTTCATAGTGCTGAGCCTGCTCTGGACGACAGTGGTGTACGATCCGCTGGCACACTGGGTGTGGGCGGGCGGCTGGCTCGCGGGCCTCGGAGCCCTCGACTTTGCGGGCGGAACTGTGGTTCACATAAGCTCAGGCTTCTCCGCGCTTGCGATCGCCCTTGTCATAGGAAAGAGGGCGGGGTTTGATACCTACGTCCTGGAGCCTCACAACATACCCATGGCGATGATAGGCGCTGCCCTCCTATGGTTCGGATGGTTCGGGTTCAACGCAGGCTCGGCGCTAACCGCTGGAGGCCTCGCTGCCAGCGCATTTGTGGTGACAAACACATCTGCAGCAGCAGGAGCAATCGCATGGCTCCTGGGCAGCTGGGTTAGAGGCAAGCCAAGTGCTCTGGGCATGGTCAGCGGAGCCATAGCAGGGCTGGTGGCGATAACGCCGGCTGCCGGATACGTCGACACCATATCAGCTCTGCTGATAGGAGCATTCGCAGGGCTCCTCTGCTACTCAGCTCTCCTCTTCCGCGTCGGCGTCGGGCTGGACGAGAGCCTGGACGCCTGGGCGGTTCACGGCGTCGGCGGGCTGTGGGGAGCATTGGCGACAGGGATATTCGCAAACCCTGCTGTGAACAGCTACGCAGGACTGATACACGGGAACCCGGGGCAGTTCACGGCCCAGATCGTGGCAGCACTGGCGTCTGTGGCATATGCTTTCGTTATGTCCTACGTGCTGGCCAGGCTGGTGGATGCCACCCTTGGTCTCAGGGTGACGGAGGATGAGGAGTATGTCGGTCTTGATATCGCCGTGCATGGCGAGAAGGCATATGCGTGAGGTATCAGGATGATGAAGATAGAGGCGATAATCAGAGAGGAGCGGCTCGGGCATGTGAAGACGGCCCTAGAGGAGAAGGGCTTCGTGGCCATGACGGTGACGAGAGTGCTGGGAAGGGGCGAGCAGAAGGGGATCCGGCTCCAGTATCGCGGCGGGAGCATCGAGGTCGACATGCTCCCGAAGCTGAAGATCGAGATGTTTGTCAGAGATGAGGATGTGGAGACGGTGATGAGAACGATATGCGACTCTGCAAGAACAGGAAGGTTCGGAGACGGCAGAATCTTCGTCCTGCCTGTTGTGATGTCCGGAAAGGTGAGGACCGGAGAGGTGGAGGGGATGATGCAATAGGAAGAGACGCTGCTTGTCAAGGCGCCCTTCTTTATTCTTTTGCTCTTGTCCATACTATAACTTGTCCGTGTGGGCAGCGGTCCCGTATGCGTTCATGGGTGGTAAAGTGTGTGTTTACCAGACTGCTTTGCGTGACCCCATTTGCCAGATGCCTTAGAGCATATCGTTTTTTTGGTCGGGAGCTTGAACAACCGAAAAACTCTCAGGATAATCAGTGTGCACTGACACAATACCGTATCCAGAGTTGCATGTGTCTTAGCTCGATTGTATGGAGCACAAGAGCCGGTTTTTCCCCGCAAAGGGCACATTGTCCATCGATCCAGATAATCGGCAGCTTGAGCCTCTATACCCGGATCTCAGTGGCTCATGACCTCCACATCTGGCCACACAGCAAGAACTCTCACTTTAAGGGAAATGTGGTCTGATATTATCTGTAACACAAAATTTATGTAAATAATTCCATATTACAATAAAATAGATACAAAATTTAAACTATACAATAAAATTTAAACAAGTTATTTCGTTTTTTTAATAATTAATAATAAATTGTGTATGCACTAAAAAGTACAATTTTAAAAAATAAATTATTTTTGTACAAATTTGTTTTAAATTTTATTCACATTAATTTGCATGTAACATTTGAGGGAGCACAGACCGGGAAGATAAATCAACCTTACAGCAGCCAAGTCTTGGATTCCTATCATTGGATGGTCTGACAGAAAATCAGCATCTTACGGCACAATATATCACAAATGCGGTTGATCTCAATTATGTGATTACACAGCGTGCATCCTTAATGCACATCTTGGGGATGGCATGCTTGGTGTTTCTGTTCTACTGGTGAGCTGTGTTTCGGTCTCTCACCCCCCAGAAAAACACATGCGCGAGCTGAATCGTGTGCGTGGCTCGGAAACATGTGGAGCTGCCCGCATCTATTCACATATCATATGGTATCAGCCCCGATGCCCTTCTTGAAAACACCATTTTTGCAATCCCAGTTATTCCAAATGATATGTGAATTTGCCCCTCATGGCGCGCATACCCTTCCCTCACCGCACAGAAAACAGCTCTTGAGGGAGATTCAGAGATCAGAGACCCATTGTGCCTATAATATATGAGAACAAAATGCTTCTCTCAAGTAATTTCATGTATAAATTATAAAATAAATTTCACGTCTTTCACTTAAACATTAAAAGGCAAAAATTGATTTATACTATTACGTTCATTTATAAAGATAATTTGAAATAAGGTAAATATTTTTGCTAAAGGAGGTGCAGATCACAAATTTTTGTAATTCATATTGATATTATGTTTAAATTATGTATATTACTAATAATGATCTATAAAAACAAAATAATTTCTAAGTTACATAAAAATTTTGAAAAATTATAAAATAATATTTAAAACATATAAAATCTATTTTTATTATTTAAAAGAATATTTTCAAAATTTTAAAAGTTACTTGTTTTTATTTTTATCGCAAATTTTTTAAAATTAGATTGCATACTCCAAAAGTGAGAGTTTATTGAGATAAATATAAATTTTATAAATTTACTTTGGGAAATTGGTCTGCTAGATCTCATCGATCGCATCACGAACACGGGCTGCTGGCAACAAATCGCTTATATCTCTTGAGAAATATCATCTGGCATTGAGGTGTGAGTCATGGTACGATGGAGCGCTGATCGGGGCCTGCAGGCGAGAATGCTTCTGACGATGTTCCTGCTTGCGGCTGTATACCTGATATTCATCAACGTCATACTTGCCATGGGTGTTGGTATACAGGGAGTCGTCCTGATCATGGGCGTATTTCTCTTCATACAGTACTTCTACTCGGACAAAATAGCCCTTGCCAGCGTCGGCGCGCGGATCGTCTCTGAGACCGAGGCTCCGGAGCTGCACGAGCTTGTGGGGAGGCTCTGCGCCATAGCAGGGCTGCCAAAGCCAAGGATAGCGATTGTTCGCACAGATGTACCCAATGCATTCGCCACCGGCCGGAGCCAGTCAAGCTCCGTGGTCGCGGTCACCACAGGTCTTCTCAGAAGACTTGACAAAAGCGAGCTTGAGGCTGTTCTAGCACACGAGCTATCGCACATCAAAAACAGAGATGTTGCGGTGATGACGATAGCGAGCTTCCTCTCGACAGTGGCATCTCTGATAGTCCAGAATATCTTCTTCCTCGGCGACAGGCGTGACCGTGAATCGGGCAGCCTCGTAGCGGTGTGGATCGTATCTCTGATTGTGTGGATTGTGAGCTTCATACTCATAAGAGCGCTATCAAGGTACAGGGAGTTCTCTGCGGACAGGGGTGCTGCGATAATCACTGGAAGACCATCAGCTCTCGTATCCGCACTCATGAAGATCAGCGGAACCATGGCCAGGATCCCCCGAGAGGATCTGAGAAGGGTCGAGGGGATGAACGCGTTCTTCATAATTCCCACAGGCGCCATAGCGAACCTGCTCTCAACACATCCGCCCATCGAGGCGAGAATAGCGGCGCTCGAGCGGCTTGAGAGGGAGATCCTCTGATGGGCTTCCTCGACTTTCTTCTCGGCTCCACAAAGCTGCCACAGCCCAAGTCGGAGAGGCTCTTCGCCATAGCCACAGCAAGGATCACGCTCGAGGCGAAGCTGGGGCTGAAGCCAACGGGAAACGCAGCGATATGCATAAAGCCTCTCGAGTCATCGACTTACGAGCGCACGCGCGCCGAGATAGAGGACCTGCTCCGGCTGGGATCAAGAGAGGCAGGGACGGCGTACCGCCTTGAGAATGACAGTTACGGCTACCTGTGGGTTGTGCTCATGGATCCCGAGTTCGAGGATCTCGTCTCAGGGGTTCACATGGTTGTTAGAAGTCTCACAGACAGCGGTCTCGGCCAGCAGCTTTTATGCGCTGTGTATCCGTTCTCCAATGGCTTCAAGGTTTACTGGATTTTCAGCTTCAAGCTGGGCGCATATTATCCGTTCGTCCCCTCCAGCGAAAAACCCGGGCGGGAGCGTGATGGCGCACTGGAGCTAAGGCTGAGGTCTGTGATGGCGGAAGAACTTCCCATTGAAAAGGATGTGGCGCGGTGGTACCCGATATGGGAGATGCCGCTCTAATCCTCTATCAGACCCTGTCCTCTGAATATGCCCTTCGCCTCCTCGAACGTCAGATCAGAAGGCGGGAGTATCAGATCAGATTTTACGATCTCTGTCGCGTCCAGCGGCTCGCAACGCTCCCTGATCAGGGAGATCATGCGTATCAGCTCGTTCCGGAATCCCTCTCTGTCGCCCTTCTTCACAAGCTCCACGATGCGGTTGTCTATTGCGTTCAGATCCTCGAGAATGTTATCAGGTGCCCTGTACTGCCCCTCGCCCAGGATCCTGATGATCATCTAGTCTCACCCCTCAGCTTGGCCAGCTCAGCCTCGACAGCGCCTGACGCCTTGACCTTTGAGAGCTCCCTCTCGAGAGCGTCCCCGCCGGTGTAGTCCTCGAGAACACCCTTCTCGAGGAGATCGTCGAGCGCTGCGGCGCGGGCCTTCATCCCTTCAGTCTTCTCCTCGGCGCGCTGTATCGCCAGGCCGACGTCGGCGAGCTCCTCGCTTATGCCAGTCACAGACTCGCTCACCTTGACCTGCGCCTCTGCCGCGGAGTATTGCGCCTTTATCGCCTCCTTCCTGGCGCGAAGCGTCTCGATCTTCGTCGAGAGGCGCGTCTCAACAGCGATGAGCTTCTGCTCCTCGCGATCGAGATCGGCGATCTGCGAATCTAGGATATCTATCTGGTTCTGGAGCGATACCTTTCTTTCAAGCGCCTGCCTTGCGAGATCCTCTCTTCCGGAACTCAGGGCTTCGCGAGCCTTACCTTCGAGCTGCTCTGCGCTCTGCGCAAGCCTGGCGCGCTGGAGCTCCAGGCGTTTCTTCGAGGTGGCGACCTCTGCGATGCCCCTCTTGACGTTCTGCAGAAGCTCGAGCTGCTTCTCGTAAGAGTAATCAAGCACCTCTCTCGGATCCTCCATCCTGTCCATTATCCTGCTCATCTTCGACTTGACGATCATTCCCATGCGATCTAATAGACCCATCTATAATCCTCCTGTTGGCCCCTTCAAGCAACGCATCTTATGGCCCGAGCGCAACCTCTAAGGGAAAACGTTATAAGCTGGACGCTCTATCAGACACCACGTTCGCGGGCTCGTAGCTTAGCCTGGCGGAGCGCACGGCTGATAACCGTGAGGTCACGCGTTCGAATCGCGTCGGGCCCATCTATTTTTTCATCTCTTTGTTATATCGCCCTCTATGATCGTGTTCATCACGTAATCAAACCCAATGTTGTCGCACCATCCAGCCTTCTCAAATATCCCCATGAAACAGACTCCCATGACGCTTTTGTGTGGAATCTTACCAAGAAGCTGTTTCATATCCTCGATGCTGACGCCGATCTTCGGCATGGCCATTCCTCCGAGGACCACGAGAACATCAGCGTCCGGAGGGCACATCTCGCCGAGCTCCATTCCGTACTCGGTGGCTATGACCCTGCGCGTCTTCTCAGCGCTCAGCCCCGGCACGAATGCAAGCCTCTTCTCCCTTACAGGATAACCCAGGAAGAGCGCAAATGGTGTGCAGAAGCCGGGAGATCCTATGAACGTGATGCTCTCGAACTCCTTCACCATGTCCCTGAAACCGTTCAGCATTCCTCCAAGCCCTTTAATGTCCTGTACCTTTTCCATATTCGAGACCTCCAGTTACTGTATCATCCATTATTAGTATTATATGTCTCCCTCGCACAGCGCCACTAAACCGCGACCGAGTTTCCCATCTAAGCTTCTGTGTTTGTGGGCGCTGATTATTGGCACACTGTTCAGCGGTTCTGGCACGAGAACAGGATTTCTGTGGGCTCATTCAATAAGCGTGTCGGCAATCCGCTAGTTCGACTGGATCTGCAAAATATGCTGTGTTGAATAATGTTTGAGAATCCGATAGCAGAGGCTCGATTCATACGAATTGCAATTCTAGTAAAAATCGATAGCTATCGACCTTAGAGCTCTTAATTATTCAACACAGCAGCAAAACACAAATATTAAAACGCACTAGAGGATTCCTATTAACTTATTTATGATAACAGGTGTGAGGTGCAGGCCGAACTGCTATGTGACAATGATGTTAAGAAGCCTCCGGAAAAGCAGAACGCAGGCCTGATAACGCCCTCAGCAGCGAGCTCGAAGAGCGGATGGACACGGCGGGATTCGGACCCGCGGCCTCTACCTTGCGAAGGTAGCGATCTTCCAGCTGATCTACGTGCCCGCAAATTGGGAGGTCAGATGAGGCCTACCTCCTCGACCTCGACTGATTCCACGCCCTTCACCTTTGAGAACGCCGCCTCAACCTCTGCTGTCCCGCCGCCAGTTTTGTCATCGAGAAGTACAACGGCTATCAGCGCCTTGAGGCCGAAGGCGATCGGTCGCACATCCATTGCGTGGAGCTTTGCTGATGCTGGAACAACCGACCTGATAGATTCCTTCAGGGATTCCATGTCTATCTCAGTGCTCTCAGGCATGATTCTGATCTTCGCAGCTACAGTTCCCATCTATAACACCTCATGGACCAGTGAACCCACAGCTTTTGCATGTGTAGATATTGCTCTGCTTCTTGCATCTGTTGCATCTGGCGATGATCTCACCACAGCTCGGACATGGAAATCTGACGCCTCCGGTGCCAAGCAGGGTAACACCGCACGATATACACTTCTCTGGTACGTCTTTCATGCTTCTCCGCTCACTCCTTCTTGACGTCCTGCTATAAACTTTGCGATCTGACTCTCTCAAAGAGCCTGGACAAATGCATTCGACGTTGTCGATGCAGCTGCAATCATTCGCGGTTATTCATGCTGGAATCATGAGTTTCATGCCATTTGATGTCGAATCCCTGCATTCAAAGATTAGATCCCACGATACAAAGGAGGCAGATTCACGGAGGAGTAAGAGGATGTTAACAGCCCGCAGCAGCTTACTACCAGATCACAGTCCCGCGGCATCTCTCAGGCAGCTCCTCCACCATCGCGATGAGTTCAGCGGGCGAGGAGCCGTTGAGAACGAAGCATCTCATCTCGCAGGAATCGATTATCCTCAGAGAGCCCTGATCTATGCAGCTCTGATGCCCCATGAGCGAAGAGGCTCTCACATCTGGCACCAGCTTCCCCGAAATCAGGACACCATCGACATCAGTCACCTTTATCATGTCCGAGCCGAGGCGGCATGCCACAAGCGCCGCGATGGCGTCTGATGTGTAATCCCAGCTGTGCTCCAGCCCCCTGTCTTTCTCAAGGAGATACCTGTACGGCCTCAGGATCCGCACACCCTGAGAGAGATTTGGAGCATCCACAAGCTCCGCTCCGGTCCCGTCTGCCAGGAGATACGCGTACTCCTCCATGGCTAGAACCGCCATCCAGTGCGCGGCCTCGTCGCTCACCATGCCCCTGTTATGAAGAGATCTCACAAGATCCGCCATCGGGCCGCCGCCTGGAACCACCAGAAAGCCGTATCCCCTCTCGGCGAGAATGGAGAGCCTCCGAACGATCTCCTTCGCGCATTCGATCAAACTTCCGCCGATCTTCACAACATAACGCATGTGCATATTTTTAAAGAGCTGGATAGGCCTTCATCTTCGCACATGCCCCTCTCAGGACGTGTGCGACTCTCAGTTGTTCACACAAGCTTTGCCTTGACCTTCTCGTAGAACCCATCCCTGCTGGCCTTCACGAACCGCGCCGGCCTCTCAGCTCTTCGCATTATTATCTCATCACCATGCGTCACTGTCGCCATCGTCTGGCCGTCGACGACGACCAGCGCCTCCTTTCCCGGGAGCTTCAGATCGACCTCTATCAGACTGTCCCCGCGGATCACCCAGGGTCGGGCTGATAGCTTGAATGGCGCCACGGGCACCAGAACTATCGCATCCAGGTGCGGGTCCACAATGGGACCACCGGCTGACATCGCATATGCTGTGGAGCCCGTGGATGTCGCGAATATCATCCCGTCTGCGCGAAGCCTCTCGAGCGGCGATCCGTTGACCTTTATCTCGAAATCGAGCATCTTCGCGGGACTTGAGGTTATTAGCGCGACCTCGTTCGTCGCGGGCGGGAGCCTCTCCCCCCGCAGTAGGGTCTCCAGCCGGGTCCTCTCATCTACCTCGAATCCGAGAAGCAGATGCTCTATGGTCCTGACCGCATCCTTGGGCTCGACATCAACAAGAAACCCCACAGTGCCCATGTTTATCCCGAGAATCGGCCTCGGGTCCTCCATCTTGTGTATCGTCCTGAGGATGGTACCGTCACCGCCTATCGAAACTATGAAATCAACATCCATTTCCCCGACAGGTGTGCCCTTCAATCCGAGATGCTCCGCGAGCTCCGGGTCGACAGAAATCTCAGCCCTGTCCCTGAAATGGTCTATGAGGGATCCTGCAAGTCTTATCGATTCAGAATCGTTCCGGGAGACAAAACCTATTCTAATCGGCACCACCCTCTATGAGCTTAAGTATCTCTCTGTGCATGAGACCATTTGAAGCTATCAGGTCGGTCCTCTCCCACATATTCCTGCTTAGATGGAGCTTCTCTCCGCGAGAGTCTGTGACCGTGCCCCCCGCCTCCTCCACCATGAGAATTCCAGCGATCACATCGACGACCCTGAGAGCGCCGCGCAGGTCGATGAAGGCATCCAGCCTGCCATCTGCCACGTAGCAGAGCTCAAGCGAGGCCGCCCCCAGGTTTCTCATCCTTCTCACGACATCTCCAATGCCCACGATTCTCGACGTCCTCGGCCGCATCGTGTAAGCTGAGATGCTGAAGTCCCTGAGGCTTGCTGTTCCTGAGACCTTTATCAGATCCACAGATGAATCCTCACGGTACGCCCCCCCACCAGGCTCTGCGTAGTACCTCGTTCCCCTGACAAGGTCGCGCACGTATGCGAGATGCGTTGTGCCATCGCTTATGAATATAGAAACTGCGTAAAATGGAATGCCGTGTATCGCGTTGAAGGTGCCATCGAGCGGATCCAGATGGATGAAGTAAGCTGGATTCTCTCCGATCACGCTCTCCCCCATCTCCTCGCTAAGTACCCTGAATCCGCTGCCGTAATCCCTGAGAGGCGCGAGCGCTGCCTCCTCCGCGACCTGATCTATCGCCTTCGTGGGAGTCCCGTCAGCTCCGATCTTTATGTGAGACCCGGCGCCCGATGTCCCGGCGATGCTGCTCACTGCCGATGCGATGTTCGCGGACATCGAGTCGCAGAGCGACTTCAGTCTGCTGCCAGCTGCTGATAGGCTCATGAGAATGCGTCTCCACTATGTGTTTTGTGCGTCCTGATTTTGCCGTCCCACGAAGGTAGCGATGTATGCATATAAATACAGTACCACCAATTACCTGCACTGCTATCACAAGGGCATTGGCTAGCGCTACCCTCAGGCACGGGTATTGAGCTGGCGATGTGTAGGGCCTGCAGCACACTTTATGGGAGTTCGCATCATGAAACGCATAGGTATAGCTGATACCACATTTGCCAGGTATGACATGGCCAGGGCCGCGATTCGCGAGATAAAGAAGCATGCATCCGTGGAGATAGTCAGGTACACCGTGCCGGGTGTGAAGGATCTCCCCGTGGCTGCGAAGCGGCTCATAGAAGAGCAGAAGTGCGATATCGTAATCGCTCTGGGGATGCCGGGCGCTGCGCCGATAGACAAGGTCTGCGCCCATGAGGCATCGACCGGTCTGATAATGGCGCAGCTCATGACGAACAGGCACATCATAGAGGTATTCGTCCACGAGGACGAGGCCGAGGACGAGCGCGCTCTGGCCAGGCTCGCGGAGCGGAGGGCGGCGGAGCACGCCCTGAACGCGATCAGGCTCCTCCTCAGACCCGAGGAGCTGACCAGGATGGCGGGCACAGGCCAGAGGCAGGGATTTGAGGATGCTGGCCCGCTAGAAGGAGACGGCGGAGGAACGCACTGAGAGCATCGAGCGGGTTGAGGTCACGCGGCTCTTGTCGGTGACTCTCTCCAAGCCTCAGTGGATGCAGCCCCGCCGAGCGCCCCTCATCTCCTCATCCGGATCCGGACGGATTCCGCGTGCGCCCTCAGCCCCTCAGACTCAGCCATCTTTATTATGACATCAGCGAGCGATTCAAGCCCCTCAGCTGTCATGCTCTGTATGGATATCTTCTTGGTGAACGCATCTATGTTCAAACCGGAGAAGATCTTTGCATAACCGGCTGTTGGAAGCACATGGTTCGTCCCAGTTGCGTAATCTCCAGCAGCGACTGGCGTGTAGTGCCCGAGGAAGACCGATCCCGCGTTTCTGACCATGTTCAGAGCATCCATCGGATCCCTGACCATAAGCTCCAGATGCTCCGGCGCGAAGGCATTCGAGAACGCCATTGCATCGTCCATGCCCTCGGCCAGCAGGAGAGCGCATCGCTCCAGGCTCGCCTGGACTATATCCCTCCTCTCTGCCTTCTCCATCTGAGATGAGATCTCCGTCTCAACCGCTCTCATCAATGGCTCGCTGGTTGTGACCAAGACCGCTATAGATGATGGGTCGTGCTCGGCCTGAGCGATCATGTCCGCTGCTATGAACTCAGGATCAGCAGATGAATCCGCTATGATCAGAACCTCTGAAGGGCCGGCCGGGAAATCTATCTCGACGCTCCCCCTCACGAGCATTTTCGCTGCGGTGACGTACACGTTCCCTGGCCCGACTATCTTCTCAACCCGCTCGATGCTCTCGGTGCCGAGAGCCATGGCCGCTATCGCCTGCGCGCCTCCGAGCTTGTATATCTCATCCGCGCCGGCGATATCCGCGGCTGCAAGCGTTAGCGGTGCGATTCTGCCAGAACTGTCCGGAGGTGTGCATACGACCACCCTCTCAACGCCCGCGACCTTTGCGGGAATAACGCACATCAGAGCAGAGCTGGGATACGCTGCCCTTCCGCCAGGGACATAGGCGCCGACGCTCTCCAGCGGCACGACCTTCTGCCCTGCGACGACCCCGGGCGCGACCTGGTAGAGCCAGAGGTCCTTCGTCCGCTCCTCATCGTGGAATGCGTAGATGTTCTGGGCCGCGAGCTCCAGGGCACTGAGAATGCTCTCATCCAGAGCATCGTAGGCTTCCTCGATCTCATCCTCTGAAACCCTGAAACTCTCTAGGCGCACTCCATCGAACTGCTCCGTGTATCTTCTGAGCGCATCATCGCCATTCTCTGCGACATCCATCACTATGTCGTTGACCCTCTGCAGGACGTCCTGTATTCCAATCTCCCGCGACAGAAGAACCTTCAGGTCCTCTGAACTCAGCTCATTCAGCTTCTTCACGATCATTTTAAAAGCTCCTCATTTTTTGGATCTGCCCCTCTGAAGCCGGTATATCTCGCTGATCCTCTCCAGCGTCTCAGCCTCAGATGGTGATTTATCATCCCTCACGGCTATCAGCCTCGGAAAACGCAGGGCGTATCCCGATGAGTAATTGGGGCTCCTCTGGATCTCCTCATAGCCGACCTCGAAGACGATCTGCGGATGGACCACCACCTCCATCCCGTCCTCCTTGATTATCAGCTCCCTGAAGAGCTCGGTGAGCTCCGCGAGCATCTCATCCGTGATCCCTGTTGCGACCCAGCCTACGTCCTTCAGCTCTCCGGTATCAGAGTCGATGCATGCGAGCCTGTATGAGCCGAGAAGGTTCGCCCTCTTTCCCTCCCCCCACCTAGCCCCGATCACAACGAGATCGAGGGATTCGAGAAGCGGCTTGATCTTGAGCCAGTTCTTGCCCCTCTTGCCTGGAGAGTACGGAGATGAGGGGTTCTTGAGCATCACGCCCTCATGCCCGGCCGCAAGCGCCTCTCTGTAGATCTCCTCCACCCTCGGGACATCGCTCGTCACGACCTGCTCAGCTATGATCTCAGGATCAGCAACGCTGACAAGAACCCCACGCCTCTCGGCCAGAGGCTTATCGAGAAGGCTCGCCCCGTCCAAGTACATTATGTCGAAGAGGTGCAGGCTCAGTGGTATTGTCTTCGCCGTCCTTGCGACTCCGTACTTCCTGCGGAACCTTTTCAGAATCTCCTGGAACGGAAGCGGCCTACCGTCCTCGCCGGTTGCAACAGCCTCCCCATCCAGGATTGCTGTTTTCGCCCTGACATGAGCTCTCACGATCTCGCGTATCTCAGGCAGGGACGATGTGACATCCTCCAGCCTCCTGGAGAATATCCTGACGTTTGTGCCATCCTTGTGTATCTGGACCCTGGCGCCATCGAACTTCCACTCCACCGCTGTCGCGCCCTCTGCAAGCGACGCCTCGATGCTCTCACCGATCTGCGCGAGCATCATCTTGATCGGGCGGTTTATGCTTATCCCCAGCTCGTTCAGCCTTCCGAGCTTCGTGTGCTCTGCGACAAGCCCCAGATCATTCGTCAGGTTGTAAGCCCTCTCCACATCCTCTTTTGAGACCCCAAATGCCTTTGCTATCGCATCTCTCACCAGACCCTCGCCGACGCCAATCCTCATGTCCTCCATCGCGAGCCTGGCTATGTACTTCGCCTCCAGCGGCGATGCCTCGCTGAAGAGGTACTGGAGATTCTTCACCCTGATGTCCTGGCTGCCCCTGCCGGAGGCCTTTGCTATCGATAGAAACCTCTGATAGACATCTTTTACATCCAGACCATCGCTTCCGGAGAATGCTGCGAGCGTGAGCGGCTTTCTCCTCTCAACAGCTCTGTACGCGACGAGCCCGGGATCTCCGGTGGCCCGGAGAAGCTCTTTTATCGCTTCGGGGCTCAGGCCCGTGGCCTTGCAGATGGATTCGTAGAGGAGGCTCGGGCCGACGCCTAGCTCTGTTCCAGGTATGACGACGCCCATGACGAAGCCTGCCACGATTCTGAGATCATCCGGTTCCAGATCTGAGAGAAATTCGGCCAGTATATCCGTCTTCTCCAGGGAGCCTGATGTCTGTGATATCCGCTCGCAGAGCTCTGCGAATCTCGCGAAGCCGGTCATCAGAATATCGCATCCACCCGCTTTGTCCTGTAGATGCTCACTATATCGCTCAGTATCGCGGCAGCTGTCTCAACACCCCCGGCCCCGAGACCCGTGACCGTTATCGTCCCTGAGAGGTCTGTGTAGATTGCAGCTGCGTTTAGCGTTGAGCCGACCGCGAGGGGGCTTCTGATCGGAACGAGCATCGGCCTGACTGTAAGTGCAGGCACCTCGCCAATCAGCTTTATGACATAGCCATGCTTCTTCGCAAGCGCCAGGGCCTCAGGTGTGATCTCTGTTATGCCCCTCACCTGGACATCGTTGTACTTCACGTTCATGTTGAATATAGCGTTCGCCAGTATGACTATCTTTGCAGCAGTATCGACGCCCTCTATATCGTATGTCGGGTCTGCCTCAGCATATCCCAGCTCCTGAGCCTCAGCGAGAGCCCTGCTGAACGGATACTGCTCATCGGCCATCCTTGTGAGTATGTAGTTGCATGTGCCGTTGAATATGCCGCGTATCCCCAAGATGGTATTCCCGACGAGCGTTCTCTCTATGAGGTTGATCAGGGGCATTGTTCCGCCGACTGTCGCCTCGAACTTCAGCATGACTCCGTTATCATCGGCCAGACGCTTCAGCTTATTGTATGCAACAACAAGCGGCCCTTTGTTTGAGGTGACCACATGCTTTCCATTGGCTAGAGCCTCTTCCATGTGGCCCAGGCCAGGCTGCCCGTGGACTATGTTTGTCGGCGTGACCTCCACTACCAGCTCTGAGTTCACGGATCGTATGGTCTCCTTGGCGCTCATCTCCGAGTTCGCAATATCCTGAAGGGTTCGATTGCCGAGAACCTTCTCCCCTGATATCCCATCCTCCTCAACCAGCGTGCCTGTGTGATCGGTGATGCTCACGATCTTGAGATCAAGCCCCAGCTCCCTGAGCATCTTGCGCTTCCTGCTGATGACATCGACTACTCCGTGGCCGACGACCCCGTAGCCGACCAGCGATATCCTGACCTCTCTCATAGACCGTCCTCCACAGGCTCTATCACAAGGAGCTTCTTCTGAGCGCCAACATCACGCAGAATCTTCAGGGCCTTCTGCATCTCCTCCTTCCCTGTGGCCCTGATCTTCATGTACGCAGATGATGGCTCATCAACGCCCGGCATGGATAGGGAGAGGTCCATGACCTCTGCATACCCTGTCGAGTCGATCCTGCTCACGGTATCGCCGAGATCGCTGTCCAGAACATGGCCAACAAGTATCACCGAGACCTCCTCTATGAAGCGCTCCTCTCCCGCGCGCACAACGACGATCCCGCTCTTCTCCAGGTCTCTTTTGACACCCTCCAGCTTCGACCTGTCCATCTCAACGATGAGCCTCACAGGGACCGTGCCCCTGGGTGTTTTCCTGTCCCTGTGGTGTACGACGCTGATTATGTTCCCTCTTGCATCCCTTATGGGCTGCAGTGCTAAGAGCAGTTGCCCCGGCACGTCCTGCAGCTCCAACTCCATCGAAAGTCGCATACAATTCCCCTAACTCGCTCTCTTCTCCAAATGCTTTTAAGACATAAAGTTTGTCGTGCATGTGGGAGGATGTAACGGAATGATCCGCCATTCATGTATCACGATCTTGTGTGCAATCATCATGGCTTCGCTCCCTGCCGCAGCGGTGACAGTATGCGGAGAGGGATGTGATTTCTCGAGCGTGCAGAATGCGATAAATGCTGCGAATGCTGGAGACACAATCGAGGTCCACAGCGGGATATACTTCGAGCATGTGTATGTATCAAAGAGCCTGACGCTGATCGGTGTGGATACTGGCGGAGGAATGCCTGTAATAGATGCTGAGGGCATCGGCAGCGCCATAACGATAAGCGCGGATAATGTGACACTGAAAGGGTTCAGGGTCACTAACTCTGGAGGATGCGGATGCGGCAATGCCGGCATAAATGTGCTCTCGAACAACAACACGATCACAGACAACGTAGCGCAGGGCAACAAGTACGGAATCCACTGCACTGGAAGCAGGAACACATTCATGAGAAATGATATTCACGACAACGATATCAGCATGTACGATGAGGGCAAGGACAACTTCTGGGACACGAAAGATGACAACTGATTGACCAGAGCAGTCTGCATTTGTTGAATGATTTGCAATGTAGATATAAAAGCATCTTCTGACCCCTGCCCCAGCGCCAGTGGGTCGGAAGATGCCGATGCAGCGCCCAATGGCTATTGCTCAAGTATCCTGTGCAGATGGAACTGATGCGGCCCGAGCTTACCTCCGAAGTTCCCAGCGGATATCCTGATCACGCCGGGAACCTTGCAGGCAGCCCTGATCCCGACGCGCATCGCCTCCTCGATCGCCTCCCTGCTTAGCCCGTTGATCACGATCTCATATCCTGCGGCCACGTTCTCAGGAAGTGCGCAGACCCCCTGCTCCTTCAGGCTGGGACAGAAAGCCACATTCGTCGATGCCTTCAGGAACTTGTACCTGCTCCCCACCTTGGAACCGCTCGCGACCACGCCTCCCGGGAAGGGGGTTATCGTTCCTCTGAGCTTTGCTATAGCGTCGACCGCAGCCTCAGCGGCCATGAGCGCAGCTGGCTGGTTCTGCCCGAGAATGTAGAAGTTGCCGCCGGCTATTCCATCCACTGCCCCGATCGTCTCCTCCACGAGGAAATCCCCCTCCATGATGGGGATCTTGCAGAACTTCCTGTTGCAGTACTCGATCTCGCACTGGTATCCGTCTCCGAAGTAACCCAGCTTCTTTCCGGTGTCGAACTGCTTCTCCGCCTCAGGCAAACCGTTGAACACAGCTGTTGTGGGAGCTGTTAGGACGCACTGGCCTATGCGCGCCAGGAGCGATGCCTCCAGGCTCTTCCAGCTCATGTTGCATATCTGTATGTATACTCCCGGTCTCCCATCGGGCGTCTCTGTGGTTGGAACAATACATTCGATCCCTGCCTCAGCGGGGCACATTATCACCGAGGTCCCGAAGCCAGTGGCCTCTCGCGCCGCCTCAAGCGCCCAGCGCTCACTGATCGCGGTTATCAGCACCCTGCCTATCTTTATCGGGAACGCCTCCGCGAAAGTGTCATCTATCTCCACACCATTAATCTCCATTCGCATCACCTTGGATTGTACACAGCAAGCTCAAATCCATCTCCTCTCCTGAACGCTGCCGCAGAGCAGACCGGGCGCTCGAATGGAAGGCCGAAGAGAGATCTCGCTATGCTCGAGGCGCTCGATCCCTCCATGGACATCGGCTCGAACCCGGTCTTCTCATACGTCGCCACCATCCATGCATCTCCATCCTGGAGCTCGAAATCCCTGACGCGGATCTCATCATGTGCCGCAATCCCCAGCACCGCGCGCCGCCCTGAGACAAAGCCGGCGATTCTCGGCGTCCGGAGCTCGTCTCTCTCGTAACCGTATGCCACTAGGCTCAGGGCCACTGCGTCCAGAGGTCTTGATCCGTCCTCGATCCGGTCGAATATCATGTCAGTGTGGTCGCCGTTCGATACGACCGCGAAGTCATTCGATGCCCTTATGCATGGATATGTTATGTAGGGATTCTTCAGGAGATCAGACGGATCCAGAGGATGCACAAATATCGAGGATCCGGATGCTGTTGCCCTGCGGTTCGGGAAGGATCTGGACGAGACCCTGTAGCCCACCCAGACCCCATCGCCGGAGATTCCGACCGCGACTATTCTCCCGACGTACACGCGACATCTCCCTCATACAGAAGTCCGAACTTCCGGGCGTTCTCATCAGCCATCTGCTGGAGAACCCGGATCATCTCCTCCCCGCCCTTCATGCGGAAGAGGTGCCTGTACCTTCCCTGCGCCTTGAGGTAATCCTCAACAGGCCTCTTGACGTGGATCTTCTTGACGCCAGCAAGCTCTCCGTTGACGTACTCGTAGAGAGGCCAGAGGCAAGTCTCGACCGCAAGCCGCGCTATCTCCACAGTGGTTCCGGCCTCGAACGACCAGCCTGTGATGCATGGGGCGTTGACCTGTATGTATGCAGGTCCGGGTATCGATATGGCCCTCTTCACCTTCTGCCTGAGGTCCACAGGGTACGCGACAGAGGCTGTTGCGACATAAGGCACCCTGTGTGCGACTGCTATGGCGGGCATGTCCTTCTTCGGCCTCGGATTTCCGAAGCTGACCTTTCCTGATGGGGTGGTAGTCGTTGATGTGCATGGGGGTGTCGAGCTGCTCCTCTGCACACCTGTGTTCATGTAAGCCTCGTTATCGTAACACACATACTTCACATTGTGCCCGCGGTCGAACATGCCTGAGATGCAGCCCATGCCTATATCAAGGGTGCTGCCATCTCCGGCTATGACGAAGACGTTATGGTCTTTCCCGAAGTGCTTGAGGGCAGCCTCTATGCCTGAGGCGACTGCAGCTGCATTCTCGAAGAGCGAGTGGATCCACGGAACCCTCCAGGCGCTCTCAGGATACGGTGTTGTCGTCACCTCGCTGCATCCTGTGGGCGTTGCAACTATCGTGTTGGGTCCAGCGGCGTCCAGTACCAAATTGATCACAGTTGGCATCGAGCATCCTGCGCATGCTCTGTGCCCGGGTGCAAGTAGCTTCTCCATAAAGATCCTCCTAGAGCAGATCCTCTCTCAGGTTGAGAAACTCAATCTCCGCCTCAATTCCCCTGTCACGCGCTGCGATCGCCTTATCGACGACCCTTCGGATGTCTCTGACCGTTATATCCCTGCCCCCGAGGCCTGCGGGGAACCCTATCACTGGGATCCTCGTCGGGGTGTTGTAAAGAGCAGCCTTCAGGTCGGTGAGAAGCGCGCCCTCGTTTCCGACCGTGACATCCTTCTCAATAACAGCGACGACATCCGCGTCCTTCAGCGCCTTTCTCAGAGCCTCTGTCGGGAAGGGCCTGTAGCTTCTGATCTTCACCAGACCCACCTTCATACCCTCGCTGCGCATCTCATCTATGCAGTCCTTTATCGTTCCGATGACAGATCCCATCGTTACAATAATAACCTCAGCATCATCCGCCCGGTAGGTGTCTATCAGCCCGCCATACCACCGGCCGAACTGCTCTGCGAACTCCCTTGCGACGGTCTCTATCTTCTTAAGAGCACGTCTGTGGGCGTCCCACTGCATGTATCTGAGCTCTGTGAAGTATGATGGATCTGCGAACGCTCCGAACGTCTTCGGGTTCTCCGGATCCAGAATGTTCTTTGGCCTGTACGGCGGCAGGAACCTCTCCACCTCCTCCACGCTCAGGAGCTCCACAGGCTCATAGACATGGGTGAGTATGAACCCGTCCATGCATACCATCACAGGCGTCAGGATCTCAGGATCCTCTGCGATCTTGTACGCCTGTGGTATCGCATCAGCTGCCTCCTGCACATCCTCAGCGTACAGCTGGATCCATCCTGAGTCCCGGGCGCCTACGCTGTCCTGCTGGTCGTTCCATATGTTCAGAGGCGCGCTGAGCGCCCTGTTCGCCACGGTCATCACTATCGGCAGCCTCATACCGGAGGCGTTGTAAAGCACCTCCCACATGAGGGCAAGCCCCTGGCTTGTGGTCGATGAGTAGCATCTTGCTCCTGCGGCGCTCGACCCCACGAGTGATGACATCGCCGAGAACTCAGAATCAACCGTGAGAAACTCAGAGTCGAGCTCGCCGTCTGCAACGAACTGCGAGATGTGCTCGACTATATGGGTCTGAGGTGTTATTGGGTATGCGGATATGACATCAGGAGAGCAGCACTTCACGGCATGTGCAACTGCATATGAGCCCTCAACGACCCTCATCCGGGCCATTCTCTCCCTCAGGCTCATCTCTTCTTTAACGATCATCTTCATTTCTCCTCCAGGACCATCTCTATCGCCTTTCTGGGGCACTCGTGAGCGCAGACCCCGCATCCCTTGCAGTAATCCAGATCCGGAACGAACAACCCGTCGATCTGATGGATACAACCCTCAGGGCAGTATATCTCGCAGAGGCTGCACTTGATGCACCTCTTGTGATTCACAACCGGAACGAATGTTCGCCAGCCACCTGTCTTGTTAACAACAGTGCTGCCTGGCTCTGTCAGAGCTGCAACTGTGATCTTCATCTGGCAACCCTCTCATAGGCTGTCCTTATGGCTTGAATGTTCTTCTCACCCAGGCTGCCCGGGAATCTGGTTAGAATCGACTTCTCCAGGCTCTCCAGTTTCACCTCTCCAGTCGCCCCGCAGAATGCGCCTAGCATTGTTGTGTTGACTATCGGCCTCCCGAGAGTCTCAAGGGCGATCCGAGTCGCGTCTATCGCCACCACATCAGCCTCTGTGTTCAGTTTGATCGCAGAGGCATCTTTATCAGTATTTATTATTATCTTTCCGTCCGGCTTCAATCCACCAGCCACATTGACGACATCGAGCAGTGTGACATCCTGCACTATGACGTAATCCGGCTCGTACACCTGGCTTCTCATGCGTATCGGCTTATCATCGATCCTGGCAAAAGCCAGCACAGGGGCGCCTCTGCGCTCCACCCCGAAGGCGGGAAACGCCTGGGAAAACCTTCCGTCCTCGAAGGCTGCGATGGCGATCATCTCCGCAGCGGTGACCGCCCCCTGCCCTCCTCGCCCGTGGAACCTTATCTCCTTCACCTGCAGACCTCCTCTCAAGCCGAGAGGCATCAACCAGATATAGCATTTTCGCGCAGAAAGGATCTGAAGAAAGAATGGTGTCTCAGAGGACAAATAATGACAAATAATTTATGAAAATTAAAATTTTAAATTGTGGATCAACGTGGTTTACCTGTCCGATTTTGGTTCTCCCACGATCTGAAGCACAAGCCTTCTGCGTCTGGGTCTGTTGTCCATATCGATGAAGACAATCTGCTGCCATCTGCCGAGGAGTAGAGAGCCGTTCGCCACAGGCACTGTGAGGCTCGGGCCAAGGAGCGATGCGCGGATGTGGGAGTGGCCGTTGCCATCCCCCCATCTGGCGTTGTGCTCGTACTCCTCATCCTCAGGAGCGATCCTCTCGAGCGCTCTGCGCATATCTGCCACCAGGCCGGGCTCATGCTCAATCGTCGTGACAGCGCCCGTGGCGCCCGGGACGAAGACAACCAGAATGCCATCGGCCAATCCGCTGCTCCTGACGGCACTGACGACCATCGGGGTGATGTCCACCACATCAGCATCGCCCTTTGTATCGAACTCGATGTATCTTGTTTCGATCATAATGATCCGCAATAACGAACAATGCAAGCGGTTTTGGTGCACCAGCAGGATGTTCTGGTCGGTGTTACTCCATCGCTGGCATACTCCAGCCAGAAAACGCTCATGACGCGGGGCCACTCATCTGGATGAGTCTGCATCCATGCAATTTTTTTGGGCACGCCTCTGCTGTTGCATGCGGGGTTTTCGTACCAGTTCATCAGGAGCAGAGCGCAGCACTCAGCTCCTTTATCCGCTCCTCTATAACCTCTACGATCGTGCTGTTCTCCATGTACTCCAGGCTGCCCTGGCAGAACGGGCATATGAAGTTGTTCTCGGTTGCCTCCTCGAAAACAAACCGAGCGCAACCGTTCACGCATGCATAGAAAACATGGTCCTTCTCGTAGCGCAGCCTGGCGTTGAGCTTGTTTATGAGCTTCCTGACCTCTGCCTCAAGCGCGCTGTCCAGGGCCTCAGGGCATATCTTCCAGAGATACGTCAGCCATCCGCTGTCCGGGTCTCTCTTTCTCCTGTATACAGCAAGTCTGTGCTCGTAGAGCAGATAGAGAGATCTTCTCACTGTGTTGAGGCTGATCCCTGTGATCTCGGCGATGTGCTCATCAGTCACCTCTTCTCCCTCGGGCATAGCCTCTACGATTTTTAGCCCCTCCTCGCCAACGATCTTTAGCAGATACGCCCTGTGGATGGGATTCTCCACTGCTACCACTGGACCACCACTTGCAGTCTATCTGAATTATAAAACAAACAGCTTATTATATGCTCCTGATTACTTATAAAGCTTCGCAGACTCTGTCGGAATATATTTTATGTTCTGGAGCAGACCGGTGAGCCTTTGAGCATCCGGATCGTCTGCGAGTACCAGGAGATCAGCGCATCTGAAAGAGGAGCACAATCTCAGTGGACGCTGATTACTGAAATCGGTGAAGTGATCCGCAATCTGCCTCCTGACAAAATCTTTTTATCGTATCATCGCTGCTACGAGATCTCCTGTTAAGCCTGGAGGAGAATGTCAACAGAAGAGAGCAGCCCCATCATGGATGCGCTGAGAGGTATAGTCGGACCCAGGGTCTCAAACTCGCCGGCCGAGCTCTGCTGCTACTCCTGCGATGCATCTCAGGTATATGGCCTCCCGGAGTACGTCGTCCGACCCCTGACGACAGAGGAGGTGTCCAGGATCCTCAGGCTTGCATACGAGCACGAAATCCCACTTACCGCCAGAGGTGCAGGCACAGGCCTGGCGGGAGGCGCAGTGCCCCTCAGGGGCGGCATAGTTCTCGACATGTCCGGCATGAATAAAATCCTGGAGATAGATGTGGAGAACCTGCAGGTCCAGGTGGAGCCAGGGGTTGTTGTTGAGCAGCTCAACAGAGCTCTGAGGCCACACGGCTTCTTCTTTCCGCCCAACCCGGGGAGCTCCAGCGTCTGCACGATAGGCGGACTGATATCGAACAACGGAAGCGGCATGAGGTGCGTCAAGTACGGCACCACGAAGAGCTATGTTCTTGATCTTGAGGTCGTGCTGGCCGACGGCACGGTTATCCGAACAGGCTCTAAAGTGCTGAAGTCATCCGCCGGTTATGATCTGACGCGGCTCATGGTCGGGGCAGAGGGCACGCTTGGAGTCATAACTGCTGCGAGAATCAGGATCGTGCCCCTGCCGAAAAGACGGCGTCTGGTCATGGCATCCTTCGAGAGCTCTGAGCTCGCCGGCATGGCTGTTGTGAAGACATTTTCCGCTGGCATAGTCCCGTCAGCATGCGAGATACTGGACAGCACGACTGTAAGGGTCCTCAGGCGATGCGATCCAAAAATAGCGCTTCCTGACGGTGATATCATACTCTTCGAGGTCGATGGAACTGATCTCTCGACATCCGAGGATGCGAGAAGAATATCTGAGGTCTGTGCAGGCCTGGCGCAGAACATCAGAATCGCATCCGATGAGAGGGAGATGTCAGAGATCTGGGCTGCCAGGGAGCTGGTCGGCGCTGCGATCTCCAGGCTCGATCCATCTAAGAGTCGGATCTATGTCGGAGAGGACGTGGGGGTTCCGATGAAGGAGATTCCCACTCTGATGAGAAAGGTCCAGGAGATATCGGACAGCACCGGCATCCCGGCGATGAAGTACGGTCATATCGGTGATGGCAACCTGCACGTCGCATGGTTCATAGATGTGAGAAGTGAAGAGGAATGGAACAGGCTCAGGAGAGCTGCGGACATGATACACAGGGCTGCCATAGAGCTCGGCGGGACGGTCAGCTCGGAGCATGGCATTGGCGGGGCGAGAGCTGAATACATGGAGATGCAGTGGGGGCCAGCTTTGGAGATAATGCGCGCGATCAAGCGGGCGCTGGATCCGAAGGGGATACTCAACCCGGGCAAGCTGGGTCTGTGAGGGATGTCGATGATCGATATCGACCAGGTCAGGCGATGTGTGAGGTGCGGTGCGTGCAGGGCGGTCTGTCCCAGCTTCGAGGTTCTGGGATGGGAGTCCTTCAACACCCGCGGAAGGATGCTACTGATCGGGAAAATCCTGGACGGCGCAGATGGCTCATGGGCGCTCGATAGCCTCGGGACTTGCACCACATGCTCTCTCTGCTCGCAGATGTGTCCTGCTGGAGTCGCCCCCTCCAGGGTCGTGGAGGATGCGAGAAGGGCGCTCGCATCCAGGAAGATCGCGGGAGCATGGCAGATCGAGCTGCGTGACAGGATCTCATCCACGGGGAACAGTCTGGGTGAGGTGGGGCGGAGGCAGGGGTGGCTGAGCATCCTTGGAGCAGATGCATCCTCTGCTACGAAAGAAAGGGCGGACCAGGTTTACTTTGCAGGATGCATGGCCTCCTACAGATATCCAGAGACCGCAGCGAGGACGTTCGGGATTCTGAGAAGGTTCGGCGTGTCGCTCCTCCCATCGGAGAGGTGCTGCGGCTCTCCGCTTCTCAGAACCGGCCTGGATGCGTCAGAATGCATGGAAGAGAACCTGCGCCAGATAAACGAGATGGACGTGGATGTTGTGGTAACTGGATGTGCCGGCTGCTACACGACGCTCAAAAACGATTACGGTCTGAAGGTCATGAGCGTGGCGGACTTCCTGGCTTCGCGTGTATCTGAGCTGGAGATCAGGCCTCTGGATTTTGCAGTTACCTACCACGATCCGTGCCATCTCGGCCGCGTGAACGGCATCTTCGACCAGCCCAGGAAGGTCATAAAGGAGATATGCGAGCTGGAGGAGATGAGGAACAGCAGGGAGCTCGCGAGATGCTGCGGAGGAGGAGGGGGCGTCAGGGCAGGATACAAGGATCTCTCGCGTGAGATAGCAAGAAGGCGTCTCGATGATGTCCCACCAGAGGCGAAATACATAGTGACAGCATGCCCGATGTGCGTCAGGAACCTGAACGAGGCAGGAGGCCACGGCAGGGTCATCGATCTCGTAGATCTAGTGGCGATGGCGTGCAGGAGATGAGATGGAGAGCACGGTCTCTCGAAAAGGCTCTTTGAATACTGTGAATGGCACCGACGCCTGAAGGTGGGGGTTGCTGGTTCTGGAGATCCTCCCTGTGGGCACGCGCAAACGCTCCTGTATGATCATCAAATTTGTGGAAATCTTGATCTGTGAAACCTTCGACTTGCTTCGATCTCGTCGAAGCCTTTCGATTCAGTCGAGAGTCCAAAGGGCTTCGACGAAATAGAAACGCAGGAAGCCCCGCTCTTCATGGGAGGAAGTCGCTGCATGAAGCATTAAATTGGCAGAAACGCATGGCAGGACATCTGCTGGCATGTCACAAGAACGATGTCGTGCACAAATCCCCCATCAGACCGAATTCTTTTAATATTGATTACGTTAATCAACGATGGGGGATTGGTTATGGATTTGAAAGCTGTCGCGGTAATGATGCTGATTTCTGTATCTGCTGTAGCACTCGCATCCGCAGCTGACGTTCCCACAATAACAGTTGTTGGAGAGGGCAGTGTGACGGTGCCTGCGGATGTGGTGTACATATCTGTATCGGCATCAAGCGATAATGAGAACGTTTCGAATGCATATGCGGAGAGCTCTGAGAAGCTGAACGATAGTCTCGAGGCGATAAGGAGTGCATGCACTGAGAACTGCGAGATACTGCAGGGATACTCCACAGGGATCCAGAGCACGAAGGTATGCAGGAGAGGCGCATCGAATGAGAGCATCTGCATGAATCAGAGCATTGTGACCGTATCCGCCTCGATACGCCTGGAGAACCCTGATCAGAGGACCATAGAGAGCATCAAGCAAACTGCAGAGAGCACAGGGACGTACGCCGCTGTGACGGGCTATGCGCTGAGCGATGCCACAGCTGCAAAGAACAAGGCGAGGAAGAAGGCTGTTGAGAACGCCAGGGCAACAGCAGAGGCGATGGTCAGCGCAGCGGGCGGACGGCTCGGAAAGATAGTGGACATCACGGAGAGCCCGCTTTACCTCTGGGACATACCGTTCGGCATCTTCGGACCATCAGTAGAGCCGAGCACCACAGAGCCGGGCATGGTTGAGGTGAAGACGACAGTCATGGTCACCTACGAGATCGTGAGCTGAGAAGGCCACTGCTCACTTCGGCTGTCGTGACATGACTGCGTTTGCTGAGGGAATCGGATCCGGAAGTCTCCTATAGCGGCGGGAAGGCTCACTCCCCTCCTGTCGTTCTATTTCTTGAAGATGGCAGCGCTCTGGAAGACCGCTATTCTCATACCATTCTGTTCCGCGGGTGTGACCACACCGGCCACACCTCCATCTCCTCCAGCGCCTCTGAAATCATGATGTCGGTCATGGCGACGACAGGAAACGCAATCCCCGCATTCTCGATCGGGCCGTAGAGGACGAGGCTGGCGCAGAACGATGCTGCGAGGGCTGCTGTGGACGCATCGCATGCGTTTCTTATACCTTTATCTCTGGATCTCAGCCACTCCCATGAGCTCGCAGCATTGTGCATCCCTGAGCATACCGGGAGGCCGAGCTTCGCCTTCGAGACGAGAGCGAACCTCAGCGCGGCTCCAGCCCCGCTCCCAAGAGGCGCCACGCCGGGATCTAGCAGCATGTTGTTGATTCCCGCCTCCCTGGCGATTGCCAGGAGACCCCCCTCACGGCTCAGCAGCTCCATCCTGGACTCGACGCTCGATGCGTTCGGGCTGAAGGCGAGTAGTATCGCCGAGTCGAGATCCGATTCCCTCAGCAAACGCAGCTCTCTCTCGGTTGATGCCAGACCTATGCTGTTGTAGACTGTGCGATCCGCGTATCCGATCTCTGTCACATGTATCGCCATTTCTGCCCTGGTCTCCGGATCGAATGAGTCTATTATCAAGGGTCCATTCCAGATGGGATCGATGAAATCGAGATACCTCTCGAAAGCGCGCCGCGTGCTCGCGAATATATGCAGCACTCCCGGGTTTCCGGTCTCCTCTGAGATCTCAGCCTGCCTGTTTATAAGCTCCTCAGCCCTCTCTCCGTCAAATATTCCCATCTCCTCGTCGGAGACTATGCTGTGGCCGTGATAGAACACGGTCCCGGCCAGGGCTGTGGGAAGCTCACCTGGCTGGCCTCCGATTCGAAGGCCTGCGATGTTGATCACCGACTGATCTCTGGCAAATCTGAACAAGCCACATCACCCGCTCAAGCACCTATCGAGTTAGATGTTGTTTCTACGCAGACACAGCCCATGCATCCACATCCAGATACACATCCGGTCCGAGGCTGACATCGAGATCGCCCGGCTGGGCTCTTGAGCTGCGCGTTTTTTTCACGACCTCAAACGGCGGCTCGGAAAAGGGCTCTGCTATCCCGCTGTAGTGATCAACAGCCCTCTCGATCTCAGCGATGTCCTCAACACCCCTCATATCCACCACTATGATCTGCCTGCGGAACCGCTCTACGGCTTCGCGCTGGAGGTTCTGGATGAACGGTATCGCCCCTGCAGCGCCTATGATTCTGCCGCTCCCATCAATGCCGTTTCTGTGAAGGGAGACTATCGCGTCGCCAGGCAGATGACCCCGTGACTCAGCCCCGCACACGATCAGGTAGCGTATGTTCGGGTTTGAGATCAGATTCGTCACGATCTTTTCCACCCCGAGATTCTCGGTCTTGCATGTTCCGACTATAGCTGCTCCTCTGATGTCCAGGCGGCTTGCGAGCGTGACAACTGCAACACCCCGCCTGCTGTCACCAACCCTGTAATCACCGCGAACCGGCGGCCAGTCATCATGACAGTCATCCATCTGCTCACCCCTGAGAATCATGGAGAGCGCGACGGGACAGTTCCGTGCGCAGCCGCGCCCTCTCCCTGGGCCTTCACTTTCCGCAAACTACATCTATTAATGCACTGGCTCTGAGCGAAGACCGGGGGCCCGCCATCCCACTCTGGAGACCTGTGAAAACAATACGATATAATATCTCCGTCAAAACTTGGGGACACCACAGTCTATATATCTCATGAGATCCACCCTGAATGGCGGTGTCCTATCATCGGGCCATGGATGCTCTGTCTGTGGCGACCAGCGAGGACGGGCTCCTGGCCAAGTGATAGTGCCTATTCGCCGGATCAGCGGATTGGTCAGGCATCAGATGCTTGGCTATGATTCCATCAAACACCGTGAAGTATGTTCCAAGGTGGTGACCAACCATGGCAGAAGATGATGTGGTGTTCGTCGGCAATAAACCAGTGATGAACTATGTACTGGCTGTAGTGACCCAGTTCAACAGCGGTGCAAAGGAAGTCAGGATAATGGCAAGAGGACGTGCGATCTCCAGAGCTGTTGATGTCGCTGAGGTCTCACGCAGCAGGTTCCTGGGCGATGTTGTGGTAAAGGACATAAAGATATCGACCGAGACGTTGAACACGGATAGAGGGGAGACCAACGTCTCTGCGATAGAGATCGTACTTGGAAAGTGATACCTTTACCGGCTCGACGCCCCTTTCGCGCATTGGTGTTATCTCCTCAGGGCGCGGAGAAAATCTCAGGTATATAATAAAGGCCACCAGATCGGGTTACCTGAGGGCAGAGGTGATTATTGTCCTGACCAACCAGCCGGATGCTGGGGCTCTCAGAATAGCCAGAGAGTTTGGCGTTCCGGCTGAGTTCATCGATCCGAGCGGCCTGTCCAGAGAGGAGTATGACAGGCTGCTCATCAGGAGGCTCGATGATGCAGCTGTCGATCTGGTGGTTCTGACAGGCTACATGCGCATCCTGTCGCCTGAGTTTGTGCGACACTACAGGAACAGGATACTGAACATACATCCTGCGCTTCTGCCCTCGTTCAGAGGCGTGGATGCCTTCCAGCAGGCTCTGGACTACGGGGTGAGATGGACCGGAACGACGATACACATCGTCGACGAGAAGGTCGATCATGGGCCCATTGTATACCAGGTGCCAGTTCCGGTGAAACCGGATGACACGCATGAGAGCCTCAAGGCCAGGATCCAGAGGGCAGAGTACAGGGCGTATCCCAGGGCCATCAAGATGTTTCTCGAGGGGAATCCGAGAATAGAGGGACGGAGGGTGGTGTTTGAGAGGCAGGTATCAGATCGAAAGAGCGTTAGATCTTAAGTTGGGGCGCAGGATGCGGCAGTCAGGCCGCTCCAGCACAGAGGGAGGCGACTGATGGACGTCCTGTGGGCGCCTTGGCGCATCGATTACATACTGAGCGAGAAGGGGAAGGGCTGCATCTTCTGCGAGAAGCCCAGAGAGAACAAGGACCGCGAGAACCTGATACTCTACAGGGGAAGGAATCACTTCATAATAATGAACGCTTTTCCGTACAACAACGGCCACATGATGGTTGTTCCTTACCGTCACACTTCGACGCTGTCAGGATGGAGCGGGGATGAGCTTCAGGAGTTCATGGAGCTTGCTGATCTGTGCGTATCCCTGCTCCAGAGAACAATGCGGCCGGATGGCTTCAATTTGGGGATAAACATGGGAGAGGTGGCAGGCGCAGGCATCGCGGAACACATCCACCTTCACATCGTTCCGAGATGGAAGGGCGATACGAACTTCATGCCTGTTCTGGCTGACACAAGGGTGATACCGGAGCACATCAGGGCTACATACGAGAAGCTTCTGCAGAACCTGAAACTTTTGATGCAGGAGAAGTAGGAACAGCTCTGTGTGGGCATGCTTTCGCAATTTGAAAAGTAAAGCCTTTCTAAGTCCGGCCAATTCCGGAAATGCCAGGTCTGAAGGCCGGCCTCATAAATTGTGAGCAGCGCCCCTCGGGCGCGTATCTCACACCCCTAATTTTGAGATTATGCTCTGGGTGATTATCTGCCCCTGCGACTCCTGTGCTGAGGAGCTTCCTGATTCCACTGTCTGGAAGCTGGAGGGAAGCGAGAGGGGCATGTAGGCTGAGCTCCGATCGAGACCGAACTTGTATACGGTCTCCCTCTCAAGCATCATGCTCGTCCAGACTGTCGGGCTGACGTTCTTCGCAGTGAGTGCACCCATTGCGAATGTCGTCTCTCCAAGCTTGACCGGGCTCTCGAACTTGAGCGGGAATGTGTTGAACCATATGCTCATGGTCTTGCTGGCCTCTGTGCTGCCTGTACCCTTCTCGATATAGGTGTTCCAGTAACTCTGAACATCCTGCTGAAAGCTTCCTGTATCCGGACCATTGAGGTAAATCAGCTGGTTTCTGCTGTACTGAGGCTCGGAGATGGCATCCGCAGCTGCCCCCCCAACCAGGCACAGCAGTAATAATAATGCCATACATCTCATATTTTGATGTACCCCCATAATATCTGGCTTTGTATCGCCATCGGTCCCAACCTATTTATGTCTATCCGTGGAGCCGGTTGCACATGCAGGGCTGCTTTGAGATAATCCATAAAGACCTGGCCGGCAGGATAGGTCGGCTGCACACGCCCCATGGCACCGTGGAGACGCCGGCGCTCATGCCTGTGGTTAATCCACATGTCCTTCTGCTGAGTCCCCGGGAGCTGGTTGATCTCGGTGCTGATATGATCATAACAAACAGCTACATCATCCACCAGGACCCAGTGCTCAAAGAGACCGCGCTAGAGCGCGGGGTCCACGGTCTTCTCGAGTTCGACGGGCCGGTTATGACAGACTCGGGCGCATTCCAGCTCTCAGTTTACGGGAGCGTGGATACAGAGCCGGTTGAGATACTCGAGTTCCAGCAGGATATCCGCTCCGACATCTCCGTGCCGCTGGACATACCAACAGCTCCTGATGCTTCGAGAGAGCAGGCAGAGAGGGAGCTCGCGGAGACAGAGAGGCGGCTCAGGGAGGCGGTGGCCCACAGGAGAGAGGGTCTTCTTATCGCAGGGCCTGTGCAGGGCGGCATTTACCCTGACCTCAGAGAGTCTGCGGCGCGCAGGTTGAGGGAGATGGGCTTCGATGTGTACCCGATCGGCGCGGTCGTCCCGCTGATGGAGAGCTACAGGTTCAGGGAGCTTGTGGATGTAATCGTCGCATCGAAGATCGGCCTGGGTCCTGGGGTGCCTGTGCATCTCTTCGGCGCCGGCCATCCGATGGTCTTCGCACTTGCTGCAGCCCTGGGGTGCGATCTCTTCGATTCAGCAGCGTACGCCCTTTATGCTCGTGATGGGAGGTACCTGACGCCCACCGGCACATACAGGCTTTCAGACCTGCGGTACCTTCCGTGCTCGTGTGATGTGTGCAGAAAACACACGCCCGAATCTCTCAGCGAGGACCCGAAGAGGGTGGAGCTTCTCGCCCGCCATAACCTCTCGGCGTCATTCCAGGAGATCCGGGCTGTGAGGCAGAGCATCCACGAGGGATCTTTATGGGAGCATCTTGAGATGAGATGCAGATCCCATCCGAGGATGTATCAGGCATTCAAACACCTCTCCAGATATACAGAGCATCTGGAGAGGCTCGACCGTGTATCGAAATCGACCTTGTTCTATCTCAGCAGCGAGTCTGCGAGGAGGCCTGAGGTCATCAGGTACCGGAAAAGGATCTGCAGGCTGGAGCTCAGGGGGAGGGTCCTGGTGACGGACAGGCATCCTGAAGAGGATGAGCGTTCAGAATATGATCACATTTTGGGGTTTCTGCCTCCATTCGGGCCGTATCCTCTGGGCTTAGAGGAGATGTACCCGCTGAACGCTGAGCTGCCTGATGAGCCGGACGATAATGCGGTAAAAGAGGCGCTCGATACCCTGAGGTCACTTATCAGAGAGAACCCAGGCGCGGAGTTCCATGTTGAGGTAAGCTATCTGGAGGGTTTCAGGGATGCGGTTCTTTGAGGTCCTCAGAAGGGACGGCCCGGCGCGCCTTGGCAGGCTGATGCTCGATCGGAACATCACGACGCCCTGCATCTTATCGCGAGAGGACTATGTGTGCGCGGGAAGCGTCTTCAGGTACAGAAACCCGGAGGAGGCGAGGGAGGCCACGATCTCCCTGGCGAAGTCCCTCAAGGACGCCAGGAGGCTGATCGTTCTTCCATATCCATCTGATGCAGCTAAGGATATCGATTTGGACATCGACGCGCCAAGGGCTGTGGTCACAGACATCTCATCCGTTCAAAAAGACGCTCAAAAGGATGCGGACGTGTATGTTCTCAGGGCGGCGGGGACCATCGCAGGCGCGAGGGATCTTGTCGATACGCTGATATGTATACGGGAGTCGATACCTCCGGACTCCGCGCTCTACGCCCCTGCGCTCGCAACCCCATCGAATCTCTCGCTTCTCGTGTACCTAGGGGTGGATATCGTTGACTCTGTCAGGGTGGAGATGGACGGTCATTACAACAGGTACCATACGAGGGATGGCGTCTTCCGGAGAGATGAGCTCTCTGAGCTCCCGTGCATGTGTGAGCACTGCTCATCGGGGGACATGCCGGCACACAACATCCTGAAGCTCGAGGAGGAGCTGGTGTGGGTCAGGGAGTGCGTAAGGTCTGGCACCCTCAGGGAGTATGTGGAGCGACAGGTCAGATGCATCCCTTGGATGACCGCTGCGCTGAGGCTCGCAGACAGGCAGGAGCGGTACCTGGAGCGGAGGACGCCGACGTATAGAAAGAGTGTGATGTATGCGAACACATCTGAGTCGCTTCACAGGGTTGAGGTCAGACGGTTCGTGAGCAGGGTGCTCACAAGGTACAGGCCGCCTGAGAGCGATGTTCTTCTCCTGCTTCCATGCTCTGCCCGGAAGCCCTACTCTGAGTCGAGAAGCCACAGGCTCTTCCGCTCTGTCATGGGAAGCATGCGGAGATTCGTCCACGAGCTCATCCTGACCTCTCCGCTCGCGATAGTGCCAAGGGAGCTCGAGGATGTGTACCCAGCGGCGCACTACGACACGCCGGTGACGGGCGTGTGGGATCTGGAGGAGAGGGCATGGCTCATGGGCTCCCTCAGATCTTACCTGGAGAGGCACAGATACTCAAATATCGTTGCGCATCTCGAGGGAGAGCTCTGCGATACGCTTCGTGATGGAGGGATCGACGCGGTGTACACAGGCGGCGGGACGGGGCAGGAGGAGCTCGAGAGGCTCAGAGAGGCGCTTGAGTTTGCGTGCAAGGACGCAAGGCCGATCGGGAACTTCAGGCTCCAGGAGTTCAGGGCGAAGGCAGACTACTACTTCGGATCCGGCGCAGGGGATGTTCTAACAGATGGCGCGAGGGTGAAGGGGAACAGGCTCTTCGATTCATCAGGTAGAGCGCTCGCATCCATCAGCAGCGGCAGGCTCGCGCTCACGCTGGAGGGCGCACGGATGCTGCTGCCGCTCGGATCTTACACCGTACGCATAGGAGATTTCATACCCAAAGGAACGGTGCTGGCGCCCGGGGTGGTCGAGGCTGACGAGCAGATCCGGCCCGGCGACGAGGTTATCGTTGTGGGAGATGGTTTCCTCGGGGCAGGAAGGGCCAGGATGAGCGGGTGGGAGATGGCAGCCTCCAGGCGTGGCGTTGCTGTGGAGCTGCGGGAAGGGGCGGAGGTTTGAGCTGGCACGCTCAATAAAACCGTGAATGTGACAGCAGAGGCGTGCCAAAAGGATGAAAGCTTCGATGCGATGTTAGTTTCCAGAAACGCCTCAACACTGGATGTTGTCATGTCATGCTTTCATGGTAACTGTTCCACGAGAGCCGGCAACGCTCACAGATGCGCAAACGGGAGTTCCTATCCAGGGTCTGCTTTCAAGGTTAAGCAGTCGCGAGATCACATCACCGGCCTTGGATAGATGGTCTCATCCCTCGAGTAGTGTATCTCGAAGAACCTGCTTTTTGCTGGTGTGGTCGGCGCAGCCTCAGATCCAGCTCCAACCTCTTTTTTGTCTGCAATCGATGTGACGTTTCCGAGGAAGTGGGGGTCGGGGTTTGTGAGCGTGGCTATGAAGCTGCCGCGCCATGCTCTGCCATCAGATGATGCTGCAACGAAGCTGCCTCTGAGCAGCCCGGAATCCTGGCTGCTGCCTTTGAGGGAGATCATGAGAATACGCTTCCTGTACATCGTTGCTTTGATCTCGAAGCCCTCGGGAGCCCAGATGCCTGTGATCCTCCCCTCCATTTGCTCCGGCTCCTCGATGTATGCATCTCCCGTTATGGCGCTGCCGTTATGGGTGATCGAGATGATCGAGTTCCCGAGCATATCGGATGTGGTAGACCAGGCGACATCGTACCTGAAGTCCCAGAGTCCCGTGATCCCTGCCGCCTGGACAGGAACGGCTGAGATCAGGATCATCGCAATCAGGGCAGCAACCCCTCTCGAAGTCATCGTCTGGTTGGATGCTATTATCTGTGACCTCCTCCCCTTGAAGGGGAGGGGCTTCCTGCGCTTCGACTCGTTGTCGAAGCCCATCGGCGATTCTCGACTGCGTCGAGATGCTTCGACGAAGCCGAAGCAAGTCGAAGGTTTCACAGACCTCTTGCTCCGTAGCTCAGACAGGCTCCACCCCGCGGTCATCCGCGGTTGTTGGTTTGATGGCCTGTCAGCGCTTTCGGCCAAACAAGCCGCGTTCTCTTGATCTTGAGAGATTCTGTTTGTACTTATTTTTGTCGGCGTACAGCACATCCCCTTAAGGGAAGGTGTCTTCTGCCTGATTTCCTATTAAGCTGCATGGGTGATTGCATGGTTGAGATCAGGGATCCTGTTCATGGCTATGTGAAGATAGATGGTCTTTGTCTATCGCTGCTGGACGACCCACAGCTCCAGAGGCTTCGCTGGATCAGACAGCTCGGGCTTGCGTCTCTCGTCTATCCAGGAGCGTCTCACTCCAGGTTCGAGCACAGCCTGGGCGCATATCATCTTGCCGTGATCCTCAGCGACCGGCTGGGGCTCAGCGATGATGATGCGATGAAAATAAGGGCCGCAGCGCTTCTCCACGACATCGGCCACGGCCCCCTCTCACATGTTACAGAGCCGATGCTATCCAAATACCTTCGACGCGGGCACGAGAGCATCATGGATCTGCTCAGATCTGAGGGGATACGCACCCGCCTTGAGGAGTACGGGATAACGCCTGAGGAGATACAGAGGCTCATAAAAGGCGGGACTGAGCTTGGGAAGATAGTATCGGGCGAGATAGATGTGGACAGGATGGATTATCTCATAAGAGATGCGCACTACACAGGCGTTGCTTATGGCGTATTCGATCACCTCAGGCTCATCGAGAGGATGCACCTATCAGGAGGCAGGCTCATGATCGACTCCGGGGGTGTTCATGCCGCAGAGTCTCTTCTTCTATCAAGACTTCTCATGCAGCCCACCGTCTATCAGCACCACGTCTGCAGGATCTCCGAGTGCATGGTTGCAGGTGCACTGAGATGCATGATCGAGGATCTCGGCTTTGATCCATCATCGATTCTGAAAATGGATGACTTCGAGCTCTTTGCGGCCATGAGATCCGCGGGAGGATACGCTGCTGAGATCGCAGAACGGATCAAGACCAGGAGGCTCTTCAAGAGGGCGCTGTATGTCGGCGCCGAATCACTGGAGTTCGTGCCAAAAGCTGGAAGTGAGAAGAGGCTTGCAGAGGAGATAGCATCAGAGTCTGGCGTCGATCAGAGGTACGTGCTCCTGGACTGCCCGCCGGCTCCTGAGGTTCCAGAGGGGAGGTTCCCTGTGATGATCGAGAGAGAGGTTCTGCAGCTGCGCGAGGTCTCGCCTGTGATAAGAATGCTGGAGGATGCGCACAGGGCGACTTGGCGGCTTGGCGTTTACACGCTCCCGGAGCACAGGGAAATGGTCGCAAGAGCAGCAGAGCGCTGTCTGGGGGTGAGAAGGCCCCCTGTCCAGCACACACTTGATTCGCTGTGAACAAGCAGATCAAAACATCAGATAAACCGGAGGTGCTCTGCGGTGCCCCGGCAGCATGACGCATCAGCCCTGCGCATGTCAGTGACGTGAGCACAAAACAGAAAGAGGGGCTGAGGTTAAGGCGGGAGAGTTTTCACTCCTCTTCCTCAGACATCATGCTCTTTATGCTATCTGCAAGCTCAGCGATGACCGGCTCCATCGCATCCTTGATGTCCGGCCTGTACTTTACAAGCATGTCTGTGATCAGCGGTATCCCGATGAACTTGAGTGAGCTGTTGAGCTCTGCCAGCTCATCCGAGATCTCCGCGAGCAGAGATGCGATATCCTCCAGGCTCTCCTTTATGCTCTCCATGCCCTCATCCGTATCCCTTGATTGCTTTGCCATTATGTTCACCTTGACAGCCTCTGGAAGTATAGTTCTGGAAGTATAGTATATGTATCTGACGAAGGTCTTAGGCCTTTTACGACATCTCATCGATGCGATGGCGAGAGGGAGAACGGTGACCGGATCAATCGATCCGTGGCAGGCCAGCCAGCTGAGGGCGATATGGGTAGAACTGCTGGAACAGGACCGGTGCAGCCAGCAGAGCTGCCATCGGCGCATATCGGAATCAGGTCAGCCTGGAGAAGCACTCCTTGCACACGATCTTGCCGTTCACAACCCTGCCCCTGATCTCCATGAAGCTCTCGCCGCATTCCTGGCATTTGATGGACGGGTATATCCTTGCCCTCGGCGGCTCGGGAATATCCACCTCTCTCACTGAGAGTATGCTCTCATCAGGAGCGCTCAGTATCGCCCCCATGGCCTTCGATCTCGCCCCCTCCCCTCTGCCCTCCCTGAATATCTCCTGCAAGATCTCATCCCTGAAGTAGATCCTTATGGCCTTCTTGTCTCCTCTGTGGTAGAATGTGAAGACCTGCTTGCCGTTATCGACGAATATCAGGTTTCCCTTGCCGAAGGTGCATCCGAGCATCTCCTGAATCGCGTCGACGCTACAGGAGTTGTTCTCGACGACCGCCACGAGCTCCTCGTCCTGGGATCTGCGATAGTGGTTCATAACATATTTCGCCACCCTGTATCCGATAGCGATACCAGGGCACATATGGCCGTGAAACTCGACCGCTCTTTTTAAATCGTCTTCCATGGGTGTTAACTGACCACATCCATGACTTCAATCTGGCGATGGCACTTAAGCTCAGCGAAGAATGCTGATCTGCGGTGTGATGCGGTAACCCCACAACTTGAGAGAAGCGCAGACTTGAG
>NZ_JANIHG010000064.1 GCF_024518575.1 Methanothrix sp.
GAGAAATCAATTGCATGATGTCCGATCAAATCTCTCCACAGATTCGAGACAACAATGTTTCAGGAGAAATTGCGCTTAACGCTCCCGACGATCGCATCTCTTCTCTCTTTCAGAGATCTCATCACCTCATCCCTCACGGATCCGGTTGCGAGAATCGAGAGCACAGGCTCGCCCATCTCGATCACCGTTCCGGGTTGGGGGACGTCCGCTATGCATGAGGTTATCCCTCTGAGATCGTGATCTACACGGAATCTCTCGCTGGAGTAGAGAACCGCCCTGCCTGCGAAGCGCATCTCTCTGCATCTTTCAGGCAAACGCCCATCAAAGGCGTTGAGATGAGCCTGGAATACAGAGATCCCTGTTGAGAGCTCCACAGAATCAAGACTGCCCTGGAATCGCGGGTTCACCTCGATGACAACAGGTATCTTTCCTTTGAGAATGAAGTCGACGCCATTCGAGCCGACGAGCCCCAGCCCTGCGACGATCTCCTCGGCGGTGCGGGCGATGCGCTTTCTCATATCCCCATCCACATCGAGCGGCGTTATGTTCCCGCAGTATCTGAAACCATAGGCGTTCAGCCACGTTGTTCCGGAGAGCTGCTCGTTGACAGCGATGGTCCTGGCATCCGATCCGTCGCATATCACAGAGGCGCTTGCAGGAACCCCCTCGACGAACTCCTGAATGATGTATCCGGGAGGGACTGCGCCTCCCTCAAAGATCCTGCATCCGCAACCACCGGCGCCGATCCTCGGCTTCAGTATCATCCTGCAACCGTACGGCGGCTCCCCATCCCAGGTGGTGGGGTGCGGATATCCCCTCTCCTCAAGCCATCTGGCGAGCCAGAGCTTGTCCGAGACCCTCAGAATCCGATCAGGGCTGTTGTTCAGCACACGGTACCCATTTATGCGTACGGTCTCAACACCCGGCCCCATGACCACGGCATCGGGATCGACGCTCTCGATGATCGCATTTATCCTGTCGGCATCTACGAGATCCTCGATACGGAGCCTCTGAGCCTCCACAGCCTCAACGAGATCGAGATCGCAGTAGCAGTCAGCAGCGACCACAGAGTGGCCTGCCCTGAGCGCGGAGATCGCGATGTTCCGTACACTCTGACCTATCACCAGGATGCGCATTCGATCCCCCCGGTTCCTCCTCTTCACATCGTCGGGTCCGGTGGGTGCGGAGGCCTCGGCCTTCATACCAGAGCAGGATGAGAGGGGTGATGCCCGCACATCCAGGATTTCACAACTTTTTGTCGAGAACCACCTTTCCTCTGGCAGCAGGTATGACCTCAAGCCTTCCCCCGAAATCCCTGTTCAGCTCCTTGCCCATGAAGAGACGATCCAGGAATACTGCGAGAGCTGCGACCTCAGAGTGCGGCTGGTTTCCAACCGCCACATTCCAGTCCGCAATGTTATAAACATCAGGCGGGACCTTCTCGGCGCCGACCACTACCATTATTCTCTCACAGGACCTTATCTCCCCGATCACATCATCGATCCTGCTGCCGTACATAGTGAGGTGCACTATCTTTCCCCCGGAATCCCTGAACCTTCTGAGCTCGTCCTTCCAGACGATGCCATCTGCGACGCTGAACGATCCGCCCCATCGATTCACAACATCTCTGAGGCTCTCAACAACGCCCTCATCTCTTCCATCGATGAGAATCTCATCGGCGCCGAACGCCCTCGCCACCAGCCCCACATGTGTCGTGATCCTCTTGTCCCTTTCAGGGCGGTGGCCCAGACGGAGGACGGTTATTCGCATGATCCCCACATCCGAGTATCGGGTTTATAGAGGTTGGGGTGGGAGGTACCATCTTCATGCTGGAGAGAGGTGCTTTGCCATCCTGCAATCGCGACGGTTTCTCTGTGCTCGACAGCTTTAAATGGTCTACCAGCCAAGTAAACAAAGATGTACGAAGATCTTGACGAGGATTTGCCTGAGATCTACCTGGCCATTCTTGAGGATGAGCGGAGGCGCAGGTATCTCAAGGAGATAAGCGAGTGGCTTGTGGAGGAGTATTACACCCCTGATCAGGCGTCATGATATGAAGTATGGAGCTTTTTGGAATATGTGCTGGATGTGGCAGGGCTGCAAAGCTCTACACATGCCAGCTCTGTGGCGGTCTGTTCTGTATTGATTGCTTCGTCCCTGAGCTTGGCGTGTGTAAGAGGTGCGCCAGAGGAAGAAGAACTGGAAAAAACTATTTTTATAGACATTTCTCAGCTTTGGTATCGCGCCTCAGGCATGCCTCTGCATTTAACAGCCATGTGGGTGAATCCACACATCTGTCGCGAAGCCTTCGCGTGGCAGATGTTCGCGAAAACATATGCGTTTCACAGGTGTCGATTCACATCATACTGGGTGTGAAGGAATGGATCTACAACGGATCGGATCTGTGAATACTATTAAGACTACTAATAGGAATTTTAGGGATCTGAATACAAAAAAGGCCTGTTTAAAACAGTTTTTATCCATTATATACAGCTTAGCACTCTCGTAAACTTTATATATCATCGTGCCATGATGTTTGAGTGTTAAGAAGGGACTAAAATACTGCCTGATGAGCGTGATCGCATTCGTTTTGAATGCTATCGCCGGGCATAAAAGGGGTAGCAAGCCTTGGGGAGGTGGACGATTAATTATTGTAGGTTGGACTTTCTGGAAAAAGGGAGCCTGAAGGTTTGCTTTGTATGCGGAAGGGAGTAGCAATGAATGTCCGCTTTGAAGGGGGCGGGCAGCGGTAAAGCGACCTCGTGCTGCAGTGCACACTGCAGCATATCCACTCTGGATGTGAAGGGCATCCGCAGGATAATTCAGATACTCAGATAAGTATCTGAGTTAAGAAACAGTATTACGTGTGCATATTTATCAGGAGAATACAGACAGGGGCTTGGATCTCGATGAGAGGGCATATCAAGCTGTTCACAATACCAGTTGATCTCGAGAAAGCAGCTAAGTATAATATAAGTTCAGGCCACATTGTGAAGTGCCGAAGTGTATGTAACAGGGACAGGCCCCATCAGATGATACATGCACTCCAGATTCACATGTGAGGTCCGTCTGTGAAAATCGCAATAGAGATCGACGATAATGGTCTCAAGGCCAACATGTCGTTTGAGTTCGACAAGAAGTGCATGGATGTAACGGCATTACGCGAGATGCTCGCGGACAAGATTGTGGATATTCTGAACATCTCCGGCGTGCTCTCAGAGAGCGCGAGGCCGATTGCGGAAGATCAGCCTAAGACGCTGATGGACAGCCTCGCCGAGTTTATAAAATATGAGTTCCGCGACCAGTGGTTCACATCCCAGCAGCTCAGAGAGAGGTATGAGACTGTCCGTGACGACATCAAGCTGAGCACGGTCTCGACCTACCTCTCCAGGATGCACCAGGATGGTATCCTGGACAGGAGAGGTAACAGAAACAACAGAGAGTATCGCTTGCTTCCGACAGCATCTCTGGAAGGTGCGACTTACTCCAGAAAGAAACAATCCGCATCAAAGCTGTAGATGCTGAGGACTGCAGTTCCCCTCCGATTTGAGATAATCAACATTTTTAAATACGATAGCATGCAAGCAGTTCTCATGTCGATCAGGAATTTTCTGATAATTCTGATGCTCTTCGGTATGTTCAACCAAATTGGGGCCGGAGAGGTAAGCGTCCAGTACTCAGGATATACAGAGTACGATGGTCGGCCGGCCGATCTGGCTCTCGCATTTAACGGCAGTGCTGTGACTGGTACGCTCAGTGTAAATCCAATCTGCGAGCAGTATGTTCATCTCACAGGCGTCAGGCTCGCTCTGACCGGCACAGCCACAGGCCCCTGGGAGGACAGATCCACGACAATTACAGGCACCTGGATCGGCGGGGATCTGGACCCATGCACAGGGAATCTCATCACATCAGATCCTGCGTTTCCCAATGCTGGTACCTTCACGATCTCCATGGCCAAATCAGCTGGTAAGGATGTTGTAAGGCTGGTCAGGATGCCAACCGGCTATGGATACATCTTTCCTGCCAGTGGACGCAGTGTAACAGCAGCATACCCGGCGGCTGGGACAACTGGGGTCTGCACCTGGGGTGGCATGTGGGATACAAACTGGGGCCCCATGAGGCTGCAGCAGGTTGGCGACAGAGTCACAGGAAATTACACACATGACCAGGGGAGGATAACAGCAAACGTCGTCGGCAACAAGCTCATTGGCACTTGGTCGGAATATCCAACGTACAGCCCCCCTAAC
>NZ_JANIHG010000062.1 GCF_024518575.1 Methanothrix sp.
ATATCCAACGTACAGCCCCCCTAACGATGCAGGGGATGTGGAACTGGAGATGTCTGAGGGCTGCGGGAGCTTCACAGGTCGCTGGAGATACGGCTCCTCGGGCGATTGGAGTGGCAGCTGGAACGGTACGCGGGCTGGCGTGAGCGAGCCTGCCAGCGCTCAAACTGAAGAGACTTTGATACTTGTGACCAATACCCTTGCAGCTGTGGATAACGCCCCAACGGCTCCGACGAAGTTCACCCTCGACAGGTCCATGAGGATAACCAAGATCCGCACATACCACTGGAACTACGGCCAGGGCAAGACGCCCGGGAGCATATCTCTCAGAGATTCGGCAGGCAACACATACGGGCCCTGGGAGGCATATGGCGAGCCTGGAATGGGCGGAGTGCCCAATGCGTACTGGGTAGTGGAGCCGAATGCCGTACTGCCCGCCGGAACCTATGAGGTAATCGATTCGGATCCAGCCACATGGTCGCAGAACAGCGAGACCGGTGGAAGAGGAATAACATGGGTGTATGCGTCTCCTATGTAGGAACGGATGTGAAATGCAACTTAATTATCAGCCTTCATCTGGTGAAGAGCATGAGCAATGTGATGGCTTAAACAGATAAGGCCGTGAGAATGTATGTGGGTCTTGCGGAGAGGATCATCTGCGCCAATTCGAGCCTGTAGAGCAGGAGCGCCACAAGCAGCAGGCCGAATGCAGGCCTCATGATCCTTCTGAGATTTATCAGCGCGCATCTGTTCGTTCTTGAACTCTGAGCAGATGAAGCCTCCTGATAGGCTCACCATCACTGTAGAGGGTGAAGTTGAGCCTGAGTGCGTTGTTCATCTCTCCAATGCTGATAGGCGTCGCCCAGCTCGACTCTCCCTTGAGTGTGAAGTGGTAGCTCTCCAGAACGCGTCCATCGCTCTCGATGTCAACTCTGTAACAACCCATTCCAGCGTGGTTTGCAACAACGACTTTGACATATGATCCCCAAGACTCCGAGGGGATAATGCCGTTATCATCGGTGAGGTAGAACTCCACAGGTCTCTCCGGCTCCACGCTCAGGGCCATCGCAACTGCCATTATCAGAAGCAGTATCGCTGCTGCGCGTACTGACGATACCTTGAACTCTGGGAGCTGCAGATCATATGGATCATCCTCCCTGCGCCTTCTGACGATGGATACGAGCATGAAGAGAGCAGTTGCTGAGATGAGTGATAGAAGAAGTGGCGCGTCCCACAGCTTCAAATCAAGTATATCCAGGCCTGCAGCAAGCGAAGCTACCAGAGATACGTTCAGACCGATGCTCATCACCAGACGTTCAGTGGCACTGAGGCCCTCTTTGCTCGGAAAGAGCGCCACCGAGAGTGCGTATCCTGGAAGCAGCATTATTATCGGGAGTGCGACCAGCGGCACCCCCACGTACGTTCCTGTAGCTCCGATTAACAACAGAGCATATGTCAGAACCGCGTCCCTTGGAAGCTCACTTAAATTCAAAGCAGACACTACGTATCAACCCCTGTAAATCCAGGCCTCCCCGTTGTCGTATATCCTTGAGGTCATCCTCTCCAGCTTGTCGATCTCCTCATCTCCTAATGGCCTCCTCTCCTCGAGCAGCCACTCATCAAATTCTGCATATCTGAGCATCCTGTCACGAACGAGAACGATATCGTTGCCATTCGAGAAACTATCTGGGTCAAGTTTCTCACGGCCTGAAGTGCGTCTTCCTTCCAGCAGACCTAAGGAGAGATCTGCTGTGATATTCTCGAGCTGCAACGAGGCGTATCCCACATATCTATCTGTGTGGAGTCTTCCCACAGCGTTGTGCTCTCTCAGGTAATCTATAGCCATGATCTCGGATTCTGGATGGTATATGACAGATGCCCTGGCATCATGCCTCGGATCGTTCTGTGGAAACTCCTGCCCCCAGAAAACGGTCGATGGAAATGCCACTACCAAGCAGAGGAGGCATATCATGGCTATGGCAGTAGCTCCAATTTTCGGATCCAGACGTCTCGTTAAAGACGCGTAGCCGTAAGCTCCAATTATCGCAAGCGATGGATATAGAAACTCTATGAACCGAAGTGGGTCTTCAAAGTAGTACAGCTTCAGTATACTGCCAATAAACAGCACTGCCACGCCGCCAGCCCAAGCCAGGAACGGCGTGCCCTTTACATTCATAAAGCCTCTCAGTCCGACAAGCGAGAGGACAATCATCAGCAAGCCGTTAGCATAGAAATGTAGCGGATAGTTCAGCACGAAGAATGATCTTCCAAGAAGGAAGTTCAGAGCCACAGCTGCGCTGATTATGCAGATAATGATCAGTCCGTAGTAGCTGGGCGTTGAGAGTCTCTGAAGGCTACGGGTATGTGCTCTGAGATGTACGATCAGATCGTTTGATATTCCGAGTAATGCATAGATCGAGATCAAGATTATGGCTACAACAACTAATGAATCCGCCGGTATCGCCGATGGAAGAAACCTTTCTATCGTTCCAGTTACCAATCTGTAGATATTCGGCAATCTCATGTTCCACCAGATCAGGGGAATCGAAAAAGCTGTTAGGGATAGAGCTAGAGCTCTGAATGCGTCCTTTCCGTTCTTGGACATGAACAACATGTATGCAACTGCGAATGAGTTAATCCAGACGATGAATATCAGGGCTGTCAGATGGTGGGTGAGCGCGAGGCCGAGCATAACTGTTAAAGCCGCCGGAAGGTAGCGGTTGCTGCTCAGAGCCCTGTATGAGAGGTACATGGCTACCAGCGCCATGGATATGCCAAGAGATTCGGTTACAGCCTGGGAGATCCAGTGGATGTAGGCGGTGCCCACCGAAAGAAGCAGACCCGCGGCTATGGCAGTCCTGCCGTCCAAGAAGTCCCTGGCAAGGAGATACAGAGATAGGATGCCAGCAGCGCTGAACGACGGGATCAAGAACTTCTGAAGCGGCATAGGTTCTAAATGCATATATGTTGATGCTGCCGCGATCAATGTATGAAGCGCAGGCTGCTGGTCTGGATAGAATGGAGGTGAGAGCATCCCGCCCCGCATAATTTCAAGGACCATGGCGTATTCGAACCACGGATCGCCCCATGTCAGATACTTGAATCGGAACGCCAGTATCAGTGCCGACTGGATGCTGCAGAGGGCTAGGCCGCTCAGGCTTTCCGTCATGTAGGTACGATAGACGAGAGCCAAATAGCACAATCCGAACAAGATCAGAGCGAGGATGTTCAGCCTGCTCAGGGCGAGTCCGAAGAGACCTCCCAGGAAAATCAATATCTCCAGAGCAGGATCTCTCTCACCAGCATTTTTAGGGTGCGTCTCATTTGTGGGCATAATCCGTATTGTTTTTCCATCATCACATCTGATAAAAGTTTCACTCATCCCATCAGTGCGAAGAGCAGCGTGACCATTCCCAGGACCATGCAGAACCAGGAGAAGCTGATTCTTCTTGCAGCCCGTATCAGCATATCCATGGTCAGGTATCCTGCAACCAGTGACGATAGTATCATCGTCAGAGCGGTCTCGACCGGCGGAACTCTGCTGCTCGAGAAGTCCAGGAGAATCGCGCCGATCACCGCTGGCACGCTTATGACGAATGATATTCTCAGCGCATCCTCCTGCCTGATTTTACGCATTAACATCACACTCAATGTTGTGCCAGATCTTGACACCCCCGGAAGGATCGAGAGGCCCTGTGCCATTCCAAGAACGACCATCTCCCAGAGAGACATATCATCTGCAACCCGTGATCCGGATCTGCTGAGCCTCAGGAGCAATCCTGTTATTATGAGAAGGCCGCCTATGAGCATTGTCGCCTCCCGTCCGCCGGTGAAGCTCTCGCGGAGAAGGAAGTAGAGCGGGACGCCAGTGATACTTGTGCAGACCGTCGAGATGATCACGGTTCTTGTGAGCGCAGACCCTCCCTGAAGCATCTGGAGGAACTCGCGCCTGAACCTGATCAGGACAGCGATCATGGTACCGAGATGCATGAAGAGCGACCAGGATAGGGCCTCGGCTGGCGTTATACCAAACAAGGCGATCATCGTCAGCATCGTCTGGCCTTCGCTGCTCACAGGCAGCCATTCAGTGATCCCCTGAATGACGCCCAACAGCAGAGCCTGAAAAACATCCATCCCCGCAGCGGTCTGCAACATGGTATATCTCAGTTTCGGGGGAGTTTTTAAATACACCTTACAGAGACCGGACTGCTACGTCAAGAAGGCGTCTCAGCTATGCTGATGGTATCTCAGCACTGCCGGGGCAGCTTCGGGGGCACATCTTAAATAGAATACGTGAAGTGGTTATTACGATGAAGCTTAGGGCACTGATCCGGGGTCAGAGGGTCCACGGGGTAGGTTACCGCAATCACCTTCTTGCCGAAGCGGACAGTTTATGCATGAAGGGGTTCTCAGCACGGAACCTGAGGGAGAATGGCCTACAGCTCGTGGAGGTCCTCTTCGAGGGAGATGAGATGCAGGTCTCATCCTTCATGGAGTTCATCAGATCCAGCTGGCCTATGGCCGCAGAGATCTCAGACATATCCTTCAAGGAGTACGATGGCCGTGTCGAGAGCCTAACCAGGTTTGCCATAAGGTTTCAGGCCATCCAGCTCTCCAAGGGCGTTGAGTCGATCCTGAGAATAGAATCAAAGCAGGA
>NZ_JANIHG010000050.1 GCF_024518575.1 Methanothrix sp.
GCTCAAACTCCCGTCTCCACCCCAACAAAATGTACCGCAGAGCGGAAACCAGTGCCATCATCCAAGCCATACGGCCCGTCAGCACTCGCGCCTATCCCCGCGGAACTCTCGCCACATCTTGGCCCTCATATGTAGGGTTTACTAGTATATAAATGTTACGGCACGCCCTCCCTATGAGATTGTGCGATCTCCCTACCATAGTATCTCTGTGTGTCTTGCGTTCGTCATCTGCAGAGCACACAGGGAGCATGCTCTCCCTTGTGCGACCCATATATAAAAGTTTCTGATCACGAATGATCGCGATGTATCTGGATCGCAAGGCTGAATCACTGGTGAACGCTCCCCCCATGAAGGGCGGGGTCTTCTCGCTTCGCCCCCTCCCAAAGATAAAAAGCAGGGTCATCTTGCACGCGTGCCAGGGTCCATCGAATGACGGAAAACTATTTGATGATGGAAATATGAGGGTTTGAGAATATCGTCCTTGTTCTGAGAATTTACGGGGGCTGTATCTGATGCAGGACCTGGCAGCCAGAAAGGTTAGCAAGATAGACCTCGACCCGATGGAGCTTATCGAGCGGTATGAGCCGCGCGGTGTGCCGGAGAAGGCCAGGATAACGGTCATCGATTACGATGAGGTCCAGTTCCAGGAGGAGGAGGTCGAGAGCGTTGAGGAGTGCGCGCCATACAGATACAAGCCCACTGTCACATGGGTCAAGGTAAACGGAATTCGCGACATCGAGACCATGGAGAAGCTCGGCAAGATATTCGATATACATCCGCTCACAATCGAGGATATCATCACAGGCCAGCGGCCAAAGATGGAGGACTTCGGTGACTACATCTTCATAGTTCTGCGCGTCTTTTACTACGACAGGCTAGCGAACGAGATAACTTCAGAGCAGTTCAGCCTGATATTCAGCTCCAATTTCGTGATAACCTTTGAGGAGAGCGGTGGTGATGTGTTCAAGCTCATCAAGGAGCGGATCAAGAACGAAAAAGGGAAGATCAGAAGGAGAGGCACTGATTATCTCGCGTATGTGCTCCTTGATGCGATTGTTGACAATTACTTTTACATACTGGAGCGCCTTGGCGACAGGATAGAGATGCTCGAGTCGGTGCTTGTGGAGGCGCCCTCTGAAGAGAACCTGATGGAGATCTACGAGCTCAAGAGCTCCATGATATTCCTCAGGAAATCAGTCTGGCCACTCAGGGAGGTGATAACTAGGCTCGAGAGGGGCGAGTCGCCATTGATAAATGAGAACACCATCATCTACCTGAGGGATGTTTACGATCACACTATACAGGTAATAGATAACATCGAGATAATGCGTGATATGCTCTCAGAGATGATCTCAATCCATCTCTCCAGCGCAAGCAACGAGCTGAACAACACAATAAAAATTCTTACATCTATAACAATAATATTCATGCTGCCAACGTTGATAGCCAGTATCTACGGTATGAACTTCAGGTACATGCCTGGGCTTGAGTGGCGGTACGGCTACCTCGCCACGCTGATCCTCATGGCATCTGGCGTTGTGACCACAGTCTTGTACTTCAAGAGGAAAAACTGGCTTTGATATCCCGAGTCGTCTCAAAGCCTCATCGTCAATCGATCTGGATGGCCATCCTGCAGCATCACCTGGTTCGTGTATCCAGGCGGCCCCTCAGTAGTGTGGGCTATTTTGATGTATGCTAATATCCAAAAACCATCGCATCGCGTAGAGTCTTTCAGGCATTGATGCCGGATCGCCTATTAGATCTCTCTGATTTTACATTACACGATCCTCCAGGGAATATCTGGCATAACAGCAAAGCGATCCTGCCAGGGCAGGTCCAATGATGCATCTGTGCGGATCTCAGGCACAGCTATATATCTCATGATCTCATCGTAAAATGAGCTGAAAAATGTGGGGTATTGCAATGTGGAAGAACATGCTTATGGCAATTCTTGTGAGTTCGATCATTCTTGGCTCGGCTGGCGCGGTCTGGATGAGCTATGCTCCCAGCGCAGGTGAGGTAGTAGCACAGTTCAGCAAGCCTGTATACACGATCAACATGACAGGTCAGCCCATGCAGGGATACCATCCCCTTCTGGGTCAGAGCTTCTGGTTCGAGCCTCTCCCGATTGCAGGCCAGCCGGCAGCCACATCAAATAAGATCGCACCGGTTGTGCTCGGCAGTGTCCCTGCGCCGCATTACATCACGGACTTCGGCCAGAACTGGGAGCGGAACATGAAATTCGCACAGACGAGATCGTCGTTCAGGGTAGCAGCAAATAACACCCTTGGGTCAATCGGACCGAGCTGGAATATCTTCGATACAGGATGGATCGTGATTTGAGGGCGCTTTTTGGTTCACATATTCGCATGGCGAGCGCTGGCATTGCGCACGCCAGACTCGAGCATCTGGTTCGAGGACGTATGAATGCTCCCAGTGCGGATGACCATCGCGGTGGGAGCATCCAATACATTTAACTATCTTAAGAGGGAGTTATTATCTGTGCGATCCATCCAGAAGACCGGCGTAAAGGGCTTGGGCGGAAAGACTGAGAGAAACCGTATCACCGGCGCGAGGTTTTTGCTTCTCAGACCTGCTGGATACCCACTGAAGAGCACGTTCCAGGAGTCTCCTGTCGTATCGGATCCTGTGCTCTTTGAGCGGTACGCGAAGGAGCAATGGTACGGCGAGCTCGTCAGGGCCGGTGCATACCTTTTCGACAGGCGTCTCTACCCAGACTTCGCATTCAAGGTCGTGAAGGTGTACCCCAGAGAGGCGGTGATTGGAGCAGACACAACGATAGTTGTGGAGAAAAGGATAGAGCCCACAGCGGTCGTGGAGCCTGCCTACTTCGATGATGTTGTTGGTCAGCTCGATGCGAAGAGAAAGGTCAAGGTGATAAAGAGATATCTTGAGGAGCCTGAGAGGTTCGGCAGCTGGGCTCCACGGAACATACTGTTCTACGGCGCGTCAGGTACGGGCAAGACTATGATAGCCAGAGCGCTTGCAACTGAGGCTAATGTTCCCATGCTGCCAGTGAAATCAACATCACTTATCGGGGAGTTCGTGGGTGAGGGGGCCAGACAGATCCACAACCTCTATGATCGGGCTGAGCAGCTCGCACCCTGCATCATATTCATAGATGAGATCGACGCCATAGCGCTGGACAGGCGCTACCAGGATCTCAGGGGTGATGTCTCAGAGATAGTGAACGCCCTGCTCACAGAGATGGATGGAATCTCATCGAGACGCGGCGTCTGCACGATAGCTGCGACGAACAAGATCGAGCTCCTCGATTCGTCCATAAGATCGAGGTTCGAGGAGGAGATCGAGTTCAGGATTCCCTCCTATGAGGAGAGGCTTGAGATCCTCAGGAGAAACGCCAGCAAGATGCCGCTGGAGGTCAGGGGAGACCTCGCGGAGATCGCGAAGCTGACAGAGGGTTTCTCCGGCAGGGACCTTGTGGACAAGATCCTGAAGGTGGCGCTCCATCAGGCGATCATCGAGGACTCCAGATTCGTCGAGCGGCGTCATTTGATGGACGCGCTCCAGCGCGTCAAGCGCGATGTTAGAGAGCCTCCGGGGGAGATGTTCATCTGAGGAGGCGCCTTCCATGTGGCAGCAGATCCTGAGCAAGTTCAGGCGCTATCCTGCTCAAGAGAAGGTTGTTCGGCTGATACTCTCGAGGGGTTTCCAGATAAACGAGCGCGGCAGGGTAGCCTCCGGGTCGATAGAGATTCCTCATGCGCAAATAGCCAAAGAGCTAGATGTTGACAGAAGGGTGGTCGACACCACAGCGATGGCCATTCGCGAAGATCCTGACCTCTGGAAGATATTCAAACACGTTAGATCCGTGCCTTTTCTGGCAGAAGTCGCGCCTGTGCTCGGGCTTGGCGTGATCGAGATCACGCCTGTCGATGCGAGACAGACCGGCCTCCTGGGGAACGTCGCCATAGCTGTGGCGAAGCATGGATTGAGCATACGCCAGGCAGTGTCTGATGACCCCTTCTTTGTCGAGGACCCTAAGCTCACAATCATCACAGAGGGCAAGATTCCTGGAGAGCTCGTCACACTTCTTAAGGAGATAGAAGGGGTCAAGAAGGTCACAGTAGAGTGATCTCATATCCTATTCTTCATCGGTCGTGTAATTACTGAACGAGAAAGCCTGCCATACCCAGTACTGCTCCGGGCATATCCTCCGATTGATAAGAGCGAATAAGCCCTTATAAAAATATGTGTGAATGTTTGGAATCATGACATGGATCAGTAATCTGATTGACTGCTTACCGACCGATATCATCCCATTGTGATTACAACGCATTTATTAGATCCGCCGAGGGAGTTCAAGTTGATATTCTGATTCCAGCCACTGCTCATTTGCTCCATCCGCTGCTCCAGCCACCCCATCCTCCCCAGCCTTCAGCGTAGTTTCTCCCGCGCTGTACATTGCCTCAGCATTCTGGTTCATGTTCTGGGAGATCCCAAATCCAATGGTGCCGCACGCATCGGAGGCGACTAAAAAACAACATGCCCGAACTCAATAATAATTTTAATTTTTTTGTATAGGCGCCCTCTGTATACCATTTGCTCTTTTTTACTATGATTATTTCAAGCTGTTATATTTTTTGATGTTCATATACCTATAATAAATTATTTATTCTGGATTTTTGTGACGTACATTAAATTATTAAAAATCTAATATCAAATTAATTTATACCACGCCAAAAATCAATATCTATAAAAATACTCAGTTAGTTTACACTCACCGTGGAATGTGGATCCATCTTTCGTGGGCTGGCAGTCTCTTGGCGAGATCCTGCGCATATGATCCTGTGCATATGCAAGTCCCCATGATGTCATGCTGATGAAATGCGTCACTCTGGTGCAGTGCCAGCGATTACAGGTGCCATTCTCGCCGAAACTCAGGAGTTAAATCGGCTGCTTTGGCGGCACAACATTGGGCATCCCGGGGCCGGGCTCCAGAGGAGGCATATCCTCAGGCCCGCTTGGTGGAGCACCAGGTGGAGACTCTGGGCTCTGGTTTATGACAACCAGTGGCGATACCATCTGGAGCTCACGCACGAATCCGTATTCTGTGTATGATATGGAGGATATCACATCATAGTATCCAGGCTGCCCTGCAATTACCGGGTATGATACCGTCTCCGGCTGGCCCGGATAGAGCGTGACCATGTACATCCCTGGGCCAGGAGTCGTCAACCCATACGGAATTACAGGCACCACACTTGCCTGTGTTGCGTTATCCCCAACATAGATCAGGTTGAGCGTGACCACTGCAGTGTCACCCACTTTGATGCTTTCTCTATCCAGCCACTGGCTCGCAGTGAGCTCTGCCACTGCTAACCCTGTAGACAGACCCACTCCCAGCAGAAGCAGGAGCACAAATCCTACTCGCTTCATCGCCCTGACCTTGGACGGTGCTGAATTTAAAAGTACCTCTTATACGAGGGTAATATGAGGCCTACAACAGCGCATTGAGCGGTGAGATTACACAGCTAGTGCCACTTGGTGGGGATCTGCAGCGTCCGACCTGGCGCCCCCTGATTCAGGGTTGCAGTTGCGCACAAATCGCGTGACCTTGCGCACTACAGGCAGTACCTCCTGATGGGCTCGAGCCGGTCGTCGAGCTCGTAGACTATTGGTCTTCCCCTAGGGACCATCAGACTTTCTGTTGGAACGCCCTCCAGGTAGTTCATGAAAGCGCGAATGACATTCGAGTGTGTCACAACTACTACCCTCCTACCCGAGAGGATCTCCGGAGCTATCTCATACGTCCATAGGGTCAGAAGACGCTCCTGGACATCCCTCAATGATTCTCCGGCCGGAGGGTTATCTAGATCGTTGTACCTTCTGTCAAAACGCGGATGCCTTGGATCATCAGCTTGCAGAGCTGGTGGCCGGATATCAAAGCTGTGCCTGTACCTCTTCAGCTCATCAGGGACATCATCTATGACCTGGCCCTCGAGCTCCCCGTAGTGCCGCTCGTTCAGCATCCAGGATTTCCTGACGGGTATCCAGAGCAGGTCCATCTCATCCAGGACTGCGCAGAGGGTCTTTATCGCGCGCCTGAGCATCGAGACGAAGGCGAGGTCGAACGTGTAACCCTCCCTCCGCAGAACTCTGCCCGCCTCCCTCGCCTCCATCATGCCCTGAGCCGTGAGATCTGGATCCGACCAGCCGGTGAACCTCCCCTCGGCATTGTAGCTGCTCTGGCCGTGTCTGAGCAGGACCAGTTTGTACATGCGATCAACTGCAGGCAAAGATTGTTATATAAAGATGTCAGAGATGAACGCATGAACGGCCGGCTGTTCTACGCCCCGATAACATTCCTGTTCATGGCAGTTCTGGCGCTGCTTGTATTCCTGGCCGTCTCCCTCCTCTTCGTTGGTGCGCTCCAGACTGCTTTCCTCCGGCTGGGGTTCGCATGGCATGACGCGCTTCTTCTGCTACTCGCCTCCCTCATCGGAAGCAGCATCAACATTCCCTTTAAAGAGATACGATCGGAGATACCGGTGACCAGGACAGCGTATGTCAGGGTTTTCGGGGTGAACTACAGGGTCCCCATCTACGAGACAGTTTACAACAGCACCACAGTGGCTCTGAATGTGGGCGGCGCAATGATCCCGATTCTCGTATCCGCCTATCTGCTTCTGGCGTTCTCTCATGCGCTGGCCTATGCGGCAGCAGCCACTGTTATTGTAACGCTTGCTGTGCACAGGATCGCAAGACCTGTCCCGGGACTGGGCATAGTGACGCCTGCCCTTCTTCCCCCGCTCATAGCAGCACTCTCATCACTGGCTGTGACCATGATCGCTGGAGGCCCTCGAGAGCTTGAGTTCGTAATAGCATACGTCAGCGGCACTCTGGGAACGCTCATCGGCGCTGATATCCTCAACCTCAACAGAATTCAGCGTCTAGGCGCTCCGGTTGTCTCGATCGGCGGCGCGGGGACCTTCGACGGCGTTTTTCTCACGGGAGTCATCGCTGTGCTTCTCGTCTAGCAGATATCTCTTCGAAATCCCTCAGTAGAGCCGCGAACCGGCGCACTGTCTTCCGGAGGGACCTGAAGCCCTCCTCGTCCTTCTGCACATCCTCCAGGGTATCCCGCGACCAGAATGTGGCGCCGAGGTTCGCCCCGAATGATCCTCCGCCAACTGGAACTATCCCGTTCAGGATGTAGAAAGTGATTATCTGATATATCGCTGCCTCCTGGCCGCCTATTCTGTCACCCCCGACAGCTATCGCCATCCCAACCTTTCCCCTGAAGAAGTCGAAGTCCGCAGCAACCAGCGCCCTGCATCGGTCCATGACCGCCTTGGTCTGGGCACTCACACCACCGTTGTAAACAGGGGTCGCGAATACCAGTCCTCTTGCTTTTTTAAGAAGAGAATACAGCTCGTACATGTCATCCTTTATTGCGCAGGTCTTGTTTTTGAGACAGTAGTCGCAGTGTCTGCAGAACCCGATGTTCTTCCCCCTTACAGTGAAGAGCTCGGTCGCGAATCCGCTCTCTCCGAGCATCTCCAGCGCCCTGCCTAGGACATGCTCCGTGGCCCTGTTGCGCGGGCTGCCTGATATTCCGAGAATCATGGGTTTTACAGAGTACTGCATTGTACTTCAAACTGTGGGGCTCCAGAGAGATCATGTGCGTTGGAGGACGATGGATCAGAGCCCTGGGCAACGATCGCCGAACCGTCCACTGTATGCCGGATATCTTCAGCGCAAATACATCGCGAATCCTGCGCGGTCGCCTTCTCGATCTCATCTGTATGAGTGTACGGGTGGATCTCTGCTCGGACCTGTCCGAATAAGATAAAAGCCAGAGCTGAGTATATGGTTACTTCAATGAAATTTAAAGAGGTGATGCCGGATGACATCCACATCTTTGATTTCTGTGTTATCCAGCATACCCCTATTCA